>CALMSE010000138.1 GCA_937872275.1 uncultured Leucobacter sp.
CCGAGCGCGGAAGGGCGCCGCATCGTGCCGGCGTCGAGCGGCGCGCAACGGGCCCGGGCATTGCGCGCGGCCGGATCGGACGCCGTGCAGTGGGCCGTCGAGGTCGGGCGCGAGGCCGCGGAACTCGTCTCCCAGGAGGTTCCGGCGCACGCCGAGATCGGCGTCGCCGAGGTGACCCGGACCGGTACGGAGGCGACGACCCTGCAACTGCTGCTCGCGCTCTCGGGGGCGGGGATCGAGGCGGCCGCGACTCCCGACGCCCTCGCCGGCATCCCGCACTTCGTACGCCACCGCATGAGTCTCGACGAGCTGCTGCGCGGCATCCAGCTCGGCCACTCGGTGATCGCGGCCGCCTTCCTCGCGGAGTGCGGCCGGCTGGGCGACCCCGAGCTGCGGCCGGAGCAGATGCGCACCCTGTCGCAGCGCATGTTCGTGTTCTTCGACGACTTCTCGGCGCGCATGGCCGCCGCGCACCGCGAGGAGGAGCTGCGCTGGTCGCGCTCCGACGCGGCCGCCCGGCTCACCCTCGCGAAGGAGCTGCTGCGGGACCACGACTACGCGCCCGCCGAGGCCTCGGCGCGACTGCGCTACGACCTCTCGCAATCGCATGTGGCGGCCATCGTGTGGAGCTCGGCCCGCACGATCGAGGCGGATCAGCAGGAGCTGCACGACGCGGCCCTCGGCCTGCTGCAGCATTCCGGCTGCGACCAGCGGCTCATCCTCTCGGCGGGCGTCGGCGTCGTGTGGGCGTGGGCGAGCCCCAAGGGCGACCCTCGCGAGCTGGTGGACCGGCTGGCCTCGATGCCGCTGCCGCCGAGCACCCATGTCGCGCTCGGGGGCGCGGGGCGCGGGATCGGGGGGTTCCGCGAGTCGCACGAAGACGCGGAGGCCGTGTTCCAGCTGCGCTCCGCGCTGCCCGACGCGCCTGCGGAGGTCACGCCGTACTGCGATGTCGACCTGCTGACCCTGCTGCTCGCGGATCGCGAGCGGGCGCTGCGCTTCGCCCGGGTCGAGCTCGGCGGCCTGGCGGGGGAGGGGCCCGCGACAGCGGAGCTGCGGCGCACCCTCGCCGTGTACCTCGACGAGCAGGGGAGCCCGCATGCGGCGGGGGTCCGCCTCATCGTGTCGCGGAACACCGTGAGCTATCGCGTGCGGCGCGCAGAGGAGATGCTCGGCCGTCCGATCCGCGAGCGCCCCATGCAGCTGCGCGCGGCGCTCGCGATCCTCGCCGAGTGCGGCGCCTGAACTGCGTGCGATCGGTCGAGCTGCGTGCGATCGGTTGAGGAATCTCGCCGGACTTGGGCTGAACGCGCAGTCCTCGCTGTGAATGGTGCTCATAGCGCAATGCAATGATGCGATTTGGGCTCATCGCACTAGATCTGCCCGGATCGGCGGGCTACATTGACTCTCGTCACCTCACCACCGACGTCTCGAAGGAGAGATTCATGCCCGAGAACCAGGCCACCGGCTCGCCCGCCAACCCGCCGAAGCTGCATCACACGACCTTCACCACTCTCCGCATGAACGAGATGGTGGAGTGGTACGGCCTCGTCTGCGGCCTGCGCCCCCTCTTCCGGAGCGACGAGGCGTCGTGGCTCACGAACGACGAGGCGAACCACCGCATCGCGCTGCTGTCGCCCCCGGGGCTCAAGCACCCGACCGACAAGGGCCACGAGACCGGCATCCACCACACCGCATTCGAGTTCGAGACCTTCGACATGTGGCTCAACAACTACGTCCGCCTGCGCAACCACGGGGTGCTCCCGTTCCTCACTCTCGACCACGGCATCACGATGTCGGTCTACTACCAGGATCCCGACGGCAACGGCGTCGAGATCCAGGTCGACGGCTTCGGCGACTGGGCGGATTCGAGCGAGTGGATCGCGAACTCGCTCGACTTCGCACAGAACCCGATCGGCACCTACTTCGATCCCGAGAAGCTCGTCGAGGCGCGCGAGCAGGGGCTCTCGTTCCAGGAGATCCACGAGCGCACGCGAGCCGGGGAGTACCTGCCCGCGGTGATCCCGGAGGACATCTTCCTGCCCGAGGTCTGGTGACCCCGCTGCCGGCCGAGGCGCCGGTCGTCATCGCGGGCGGGGGCCCGGTCGGCCTGACCGCCGCGCTCGAGCTCGCTCATCACGGCATCGCCTCGCTGCTGGTCGAGCCGCGGGCGGCCGTCGAGCACTCCCGCCCCCGTGCGAAGACCACCTCGGCCCGCACGATGGAGCTGTTCCGCCGCGTCGGTGCGGCCGCCGAGATCCGCCGCAGGGCGCCGCTCCCCATCGACTGGTCGCAGGACATCCGCTTCTGCACGACCCCGTGCGGCGAGGAGATCGTGCGCTTCACGCACGTGCTGGGGCTCGACCTCGCGGATTCCGAGCTCACCTCGGAGGCCGCGCAGCAGGTCGCCCAGCCGGTGGTCGAGGAGGCGCTGCGGGCCCTGGTCGAGCGTCACCCGCTGGCGGCGGCGCACTTCGGCGGCCGTGTCACCGCGGTCGAGCTCTCGGGCGAGCGCCCCCGGGTGACGATCGAGAGCGCCGAGGGCGAGACCGTCGTCGTCGCCGCCGACTACGTGATCGGCGCCGACGGCTCGCGCAGCGTCGTGCGCGAGGCCCTGGGCGCGCGCTACGAGGGCGCGGCGGGCGGACGGCCGAACGTCAACATCACCTTCCGCTCGCGCGAGCTCGCCGGTCTCGTGCCGCCCGCGCTCCACCACTGGGTGCTCAATCCCGGGGCCCCGGGCGTTGTCGGCCCCCTCGACCTCGACGGCACCTGGTGGGCGATCGCCACGGGCGTCGAGTCGATCGCCGCCGACGCCGAGGCCGCCGCGGTGGTGCGCCGTCTGGTCGACGCCGACATCGACGTCGAGGTGCTCGCCACCGATCCCTGGCAGGCCCGGCTGCTCCTCGCCGACTCCTACGGATCGGGCCGCGCCTATCTGGTGGGCGACGCGGCGCATCAGAACCCGCCCTGGGGAGGCCACGGCTTCAACACCGGCGTGGGCGACGCGGTCAACCTGGCCTGGAAGCTCGCGGCGGTGCTGCACGGCTGGGCGCCCGCGCGGCTGCTCGACAGCTACGAGACGGAGCGGAGGCCCGTCGAGCAGCAGACCATCGACCTCGCCGCGAACAACATGCGCGCCCTCTCCATCGACCTCGCCTCGCCGCAGCTGTCGATCGAGGGCCCGGAGGGCGAGGCGGCCCGGGCCGCGGCCGCCGAGACGATCCGGGCGACGAAGGCCGCGGAGTTCTACGCGAACGGCCTCGTGCTCGGCTACGGCTACGGGCCCGACGCGGCCGCCCAGGCGCCCAGCACCCGCGAGTACACGCCGATCGCGGCTGCGGGCAACCGTCTGCCCCACAGTCGCAACGCCGCGGGGGACTCGCTCTTCGACCTGCTCGGACCGGAGCTCACCGTGCTCGGCGGGGAGGCGGGCGGAGGCGTCGGGAAGTGGGTCGAGGAGGCGGCGTCCCGGGGCATCCCGCTCGCAGCCGCCGATCCCGAGGCCCTCGGCTTCCCGCCGGTCGTCGCGGGCCGGATCGTGCTCGTGCGCCCCGACCAGCACATCGCCTGGATCGGCGATCCCGGGGCCGAGCCCGGCCCCGTCCTCGACCGCGTGCTCGCGCGGGGTCTGGCCTGGCCGTAGTTCCCGAGCCCGGCCGCTCCATCGCGCTCGGCGAGGCGGCCGCGGCGGTCCGCCGGGTTCGGAGAACCGCCCGGGCTCAGCCGTGGTCGCAGTCGCAGGCGCCGCCCGTGCAGCACGATCCGCCCTTCGCGGGCGACCTCGGCGCGTCGAGCGACGGGTTGCGGTCGAAGAAGCCGAAGGGCTTCAGCTCGAACGCCACCTTGTCGACCGGCATGATGGGCCAGTCCTCGACTCGGGTGATGTGGTGGATGCCGAAGACGTACCACAGCACGACGTCGGTGCCCACGAGGCTCTCGTCGTCGGAGATCCACGAGGTCATGCCGCCCCCGAGGTCGTCGGCCGATTGCGTCGGGTAGTCGCCCGCGGGCCACATCTCGTCGTCGTGGTGCCGCGTCACCCAGAGGGTGTTGCCGATGACCGGGTTGCGGCGCAGGATCGGCGACGACTCGTCGAACATCGCGGGGAAGTGGCCCGTGGGCGCCAGCTTGTAGGCGGTGGGACTGCCCCAGGCGTTCAGCCGGTTCGGGTTCTGCACCTTCCAGCCGCGCTGGGTCTCCCACTTGTAGGTGCGGCCCGCATCCTTCTCGGACGCGATGACCGTGGCGCGGGTGTGCAGATCGAGGCCGAGCGGGTTCGTGTCGTCGACGGGCGCCGCGAACGACTCGGTCTCGACGACCGTGTTGTCGTCGCCGTCGATGTCGAGGTCGAGCCTCGCCACGAGGAAGTGCTGGTGGTGCGGGGCGTAGGTGCGCTCGTCGATCACGGTGCCGGTCGGGAACGCGGGATCCGCCTGCTCCATCGGCGTGGTCACCATGATGCCGGTGGCCCTGATCTCGCACTCGATGTTGCCGTCGGGGTAGAAGCGGATGTACACGAGGTACTCGTAATTCGCGACGGTGGCGTGCACGGAGACGACGAAGCGGCGCATGCGGCGCACCTCGGTGCCGGAGTCGGGATCCACGTGCTTCCACAGCACCGCGTCGTCCTCCTCGTGGAGGCAGATCACGTTCTTGATCGTGTAGGGCTCGCCCTTCGAGTCGGGCAGCACCCCGTCGAGGTAGGTGATCTCGCCGAGGCAGTCGCAGCCCAGCTCGAGCGAGGTGCACATGTAGCCGAGGCCCCACTCGCCGATGTCGAAGGCCGTGCGGCGGTAGTGGTCGAAGCTCGAGTCGCGGTAGGGCACGATCATCTCGGCGAGCGACATCCGGTAGGCGATGTCGCGATACTCGTCGCCGTCCTTGAACCGCACCTGGTAGATCACCGGGCCCTCGCGGTAGTTGAAGCCGAGGCGGAACTCCCAGTTCTGCCAGCGCAGCAGCGAGCCGTCGAGGTCGAACGAGACGCCCTCGGGCTGCACGATGTCGAGCGGTTTGAGGTCGGTGCGGGGCTCGATGCCGCGCAGCTCGGGAACGTACTCGGCGTCGACCGCGGGGAAGCCCCGGTCGTGCGCCTCGTCGAACTGCAGCACCTCCATCGAGTTGACGTCGACGATGATCTTCAGGCCGCTGACCGGGTGCGCGTAGGGGTTGCCGTCCGGCGTCGCCCGCGCCCAGAGGTCCACCCAGCCGAGCCGGCGATCGCGCCACTCGGCCGGCATGACCTCGCGACCGTACGTCCAGAGATCGAACAGCACGAGATCGGGATCCACCCCCCGCCTCTCGAGCACCGCGCGCACCTCCGGGTTCCGCCTGAGGGCGACGTCGCATTCGTGGTACTCGTCGATCGTGAAGTTGGGGGTCACGCCCGGAACGTGCGTCCAGTCCTCGAGCTCGCCCGCGCCGAGATCCACGATCGCCTCGTAGACCTCGTTGCTCTCCTTCTTCCAGAGCACGGAGAGGGATCGGCGCGCGATCGGGTCGCCCGCCCGCCAGGCCTTCACCTGGGCCTTGGGCGGCTCCTTGAGGATGATCGAGGCGTAGCGCCAGGCCGCGTCGATGCCCTTCTCTCGGGCGAGGATCGCGGAGGTCTCCGCGATCTCGGCGGCGGTCAGCGAATCGAGAGGATGTGCGGTCACAGGGTGCCCCTTCGAACATGAACCGGGTGACTCAGATCCTAGGGGACCGCGCGGCCGGCGCCTATGGTCGCGAGAGGTTTTCTTCCCGACGCGGGCGCGCGGATCCGCCATCGCCGCGTCGAGTTGGGCATCTCGCTCGGGATGCCCGATACTGGTGCCAGACGCGCCGAAGCGTCGTGAGAGGTCGGTGACTGCCCGTGTCCAGATATGACCAGAACGCCGCGACGCCCGCGACGCGCACGCTCGACACCGCGACCGGCATCAGCCGGAAGGGTCTGCCGCAGGGGACGGTCGGCGTGCTCGGCGCGCTCGTCATCGGCATCTCGGTGTGCGCCCCCGCCTACACGCTGACGGCCGCGGTGGGTCCGGCGGCGAGCGAGGTCGGCTACCAGACGCCCGCGATCTTCCTCGTCGGTTTCATCCCCATGCTGCTCGTGGCGCTCGGGTATCGCGCCCTCAACTCCTCGATGCCCGACTCGGGCACCTCGTTCACCTGGGTCACCCGCGCCTTCGGGCCGTGGCTCGGCTGGATGGCGGGCTGGGGCCTGATCGCGGCCACGGTGCTCGTGCTCTCGAACCTCGCGGGCATCGCCGTCGAGTTCCTCTTCCAGACGCTCGGCATCGTCTTCGGCAACCCCGACATCGCCGACATCGCCGACAACAGGTTCGTCAACATCATCGTCTGCCTCGGCTTCATGGCGCTCGCGACCTTCATCTCCTACCGCGGCATGACCTCGACGAAGGTGTTCCAGTACATCACCGTCATCTTCCAGATGGCCGTCGTCGTGTGGTTCGTGATCGCGATGTTCGTCGGCTCCGCGAACCCGCTGAACGAGGCCGGGCAGATGCCCGAGCTCTCGTGGTTCAACCCCTTCGAGGTGGGCAGCTTCAGCGCGCTCGCCGCGGGCGTCTCGGTGTCGATCTTCGTGTACTGGGGGTGGGACACGGTGCTCACCATGGGCGAGGAGACGAAGCCCTCGCGGGGCCGCCTCTCGACCGAGAGCAAGGCGGCGATGATCCTCGTCGTGATCCTCGTGGTGCTCTACGTCGGCACCGCCGCCGCCACCGTCGCCTACGCGGGCCTCGGCGAGACCGGCACGGGGCTCATGAACCCCGCCATCGCCGAGAACGTCTTCGCCGCCCTCGCGCATCCCGTGATGGGGCCCTTCGCGATCTTCCTCTCGCTCGCGATCCTCGTGAGCGCGATGGCCTCGATCAACTCGACGGCGATCTCGCCGGCGCGCACCCTGCTCGCCATGTCGCACTACCAGGCCCTCCCGGCCTCGCTCAAGAAGGTGCACCCGAAGTACAAGTCGCCGCACGTGGCGCTCATGCTGTCGTCGATCGTGGCGTCGGTGTTCTACGCGGTCATGCGCTTCCTCAGCGAGGACGTGCTGTGGGACACGATCACCGCGCTCGGCATGATGGTGTGCTTCTACTACGGCATCACGGCCCTGGCGAGCCCCTGGTACTTCCGCAGGAGCGCGGTGAAGGAGGGCGTCGGAGCCGTCTTCACGAAGATCGTGCTGCCGCTCATCGGCGGCGTCGTGCTGCTCGTCGTCTTCGTGACGACCACGATCGACAGCCTGAACCCCGAGTTCGGATCCGGCAGCAACATCGCCGGCATCGGTCTCGTCGGCATCATCGGCCTCGTGGTGCTCGGTCTCGGCGTGGTGCTCATGCTGGTGCAGGCGAAGGTGTCGCCCGGCTTCTTCCGAGGCCAGGTGCTGCCGCGCGCCGACGCGACCACCGACACCTCGGCGGTGCCGGTCTTCGACGACGGCCTCGACACGTAGCCGTGGACCGCCCACCCGCCCCGAGGCCGACTACCGGCTGCGCATCTTCACCCCGAACGGCGAACTGCCCTTCGCCGGGCATCCGACGCTCGGCCCGGCCCGGGCCTGGCTCGATCACGGCGGCGTTCCGCGCGCCGAGGGACGGCTCGTGCAGGAGTGCGGGGCGGGCCTCGTCGAGTTGCGGCAGGAGGGCGGGATGCTCTCCTTCGCCGCCCCGCCGCTGCGGCGCACCGGACCCCTCGACGAGGATCTCCTGAGCCGTCTCGTCGCGGCCTCCGGCATCTCCGAGGTCGTGTCAAGGGGGCATCGAGGGGTGGTCGCGGGCGCCGGAGTGGGGTAGATTGCCCGGTATACGGCATGTTCGGTTCCGCGACGGTGCTGGGGGGTGATGTACCCGTGGAGATGACCGCTCCTGCGTCGAGGCTGCTCGGCGGGCTGATCGCCTGCCTCGGCGCGGCCGCCGTCTGGTTCGCACTCAGCCTGTGCCTCGGCGGTTCGGCCGCGCAGGCCGCCGAGCGCCCCGCGGGGCTCCTCGACGATCTGGGGGAGGTCGTCGACTCGGCCACGTCCGCGGCCGCCGGAGCGGTCGACGGAGTGGTGGCCCCGGTGGTCGACGAGGTCGTCGCCCCGGTGCTCGCGGCCGTGGGCGGGGGTGCCGCGGCCGCGATGCCGCCGGCT
>CALMSE010000139.1 GCA_937872275.1 uncultured Leucobacter sp.
GATCGACGACCGCCTCGCGCGGGGCGTGCTCTCGGGCGAGGTGCGCGACGGCTCGATCGTGCGGGTCGACGTGGCGGAGGACGGCGATTCGCTCTCGCTCACGAGCGAGGCGGCGCCGCAGATGGGCGGATCGGCGGGCGCCGCGGGCGGCTTCGGCGCCGCGGGCCCGCACGACGATGACGAGGTCATCGAGGCCGAGCTGCTCGACGACTGAGGCCTCGGCGATCGGCTTCTCTGCGGCGCCCCTGCCGCAGCACCGAGCGCGAGCGCCCCGCTCCCGGGTTCCACCGGGTCGGGGCGCTCGTGCGCGTCGGGGACCCGCGCCTCCGGCCCGGCCTGCGGCTATCCGGCGGTCGGGGCCGTGGCCGGATCGGCGACCACCCAGCTCTTCCGGATGGTCTCGGTGACGTGCCACTGCGCCGATGACCCGGCTGGCATGAAGAAGACCTTGCCCGGGGCGATCTCGTGGACGTCGCCGGCCTCGTCGGTGATGGTGCCCGCGCCTTCGATGATGTGGAACATCTCCGCGTCGGTCCAGGACCAGGGGAAGTCCCCGGGTTCGCAGCGCCAGGTGCCGACCCGCACGCCGTCCTGCGCGGCGATGCGCGCGGAGAACTGCTCGGGTTCGCCCGCGGTGGCGCCGGGCACGACGCCCTTCGAGGTCAGTTCGAGTTCGAGTGGGAATACGGAGATCAAGTCGGCCTCCCGGGGCGAGATGAAGAAGAACGTAATCAAAAATTTACAGATCTGTGATCACAGATCTTGATTTAGGGTAACAGCCTGTGCGAGTCTCGGGGATATGAAACCTCAGCCGCACCAGCTTTCCGTACCGAGCGTCGAGAATGTCGTCTACGAAACCCTCAGGGACTTCATCGTCGGCGGTGACTATCTGCCCGGGCAGCGTCTCCATCTGGCCGACCTCGCCACTCAGCTCGGCGTGAGCACCATGCCGGTGCGCGGGGCGCTCGCGAGGCTCACCGATGAGGGGCTGGTCCATCAGCTGCCGCGGAGGGGCGCGACCGTGGCGCCGCTCGACCTCGCGGAGTACCTCGAACTGCAGGATCTGCGCATCGGGATCGAGGTCGTGGCGGCTCGCTACGGCGTGCTGCACATGGATCCCGAACGTCTCGCCGAGATGAAGCGGATCCTGGGCGAGCTCTGGGAGGAGACCGAGATCGAGTCGATCATCGCTCTCGAATGGGACGCCTACCTCACGCTGTACGCCGCCCCCGGGCGCCAGCGCACCGTGAGCCTCGTGCAGGAGTACGGCCGTCTCTCCGAGCGCTACACCCGGTTCATGTACGGCTTCGAGTTCAAGCACTCGCAGGCCGCGGGGCGCCTGGCGCAGGTGGTCGAGGCCTGCGAGCGGGGCGACGGCGACGCGGTGGCCGAGCTCATCGCGGGCCATATGAGCGAGGACGCGAGGAAGGTGTCCGGTGCGCTCGAGGTCCGGATCGGGGAGGAGCAGCGATGACCGGCGCGGCACCCGTCGCCGTCGTGACCGGCTCGGGCAGCGGCCTCGGCCGCGCGCTCGCCACCCGGTTCATCTCGGGCGGCTACCTCGTGGTCGGTCTCGACATCCGGACGGGGGAGCCCCTCGACGGCCTGACCGAGATCGCGACCGACATCACCGACGCGGCGGCCGTCAGGGCGGCCTTCGAGCGGGCGGCCGGGCTCGGGGAGCTGGAGGTGCTGGTGAACGCCGCCGGCGTGTACCCCCGATCCACCCTCGCCAGCTCCTCGGTCGAGGCCTACCGTCTGATCTTCGACGTCAACGTGCTCGGCACGGTGCTCCCCACGCAGGCCTTCGCCGACATCCGCGGCAGTGAGCGCCGGGGCTGCGTCATCAACGTCGCCTCGGTCGACGGCCTGAATCCGACGCCCAAATCGGTGCTGTACAGCGCCTCGAAGGCCGCGGTCGTCAGCCTGACCCGGGGCATCGCCGACGAACTCGCCGCGAAGAACGTCCGCATATTCGGGGTCGCCCCCGACTACATCGCGACGGAGACCGTCATCGAGCTCGTGGGCGGCAACGTACCGGACAACGCGGCCACGCCCGAGCAGGTGGCGAACACCTGCTGGGATCTCAGCCGCACGGGCGCATTCGCCCTCGTCACCGGCGAGACGCTGGTGCTGCGGAAGAACGCGCTCGACTCCTGACCGCGGCTGCGCCGCCGCGATCCATGACCCGATAACCACCCAGATCACTCGTACGAGAGGAAGAACAATGGGAAACACGAAGAAAGCCCTGGTCCGCGGCATCGCCGCCGCGGGCGCGATCGGGCTCGCGGCCGGCCTCGCGGCCTGCTCCGGTGGCGGCGAGGGCGGCGGACAGGTCGTCGTCGCGAACTACGGCGGCATCACGCTCGAGGGCTTCGAGGCGGCCTACTTCGACGACTTCACCGCCGAGACCGGCATCGAGGTGATCTCGGCCGACGCCGATGTCGCGCGCTACGTGCAGATGTCTGAGTCGGGCGAGAGCGAGTGGGACTCGATCGACGCGGACGGCTTCGCGAACGTCGACTGGATCAACCGAGGCCTCGTGCAGGAGATGTCGGCCGACGTGCCGCGGGCCTCCCTGGTGCCCGACGAGTACAAGGACTACATCGCCGGCGCCTACACCCAGTCGTTCGTGCTCGCCTATCGCGCGAGCGCCCTCGACCACGAGCCGACCTCGTGGAAGGACTTCTGGGACGTCGAGGGGCTGCCGGGCAATCGCGGCTGGCCGGGCTACTACATCGGCACCGCGGAGGCGGCGCTGCTCGCCGACGGCGTCGCGCCGGACGACCTCTTCCCGCTCGACTTCGATCGCGCGTTCAGCAAGCTCGACGAGATCAAGAGCGAACTCACCTTCTTCGAGTCGTACGCCGCCGGCGCGCAGGCGCTGCAGGCGGGCACGGTGGACATGATCCTCCTCCCGAACGGACGCGTGACCCCGCTGATGGCGGAGGACGACGACGTCAAGATCATGTGGGACGAGAACCTGTTCTACCCCTTCACCGGCTTCACCATCTCGCAGGGCGCCCCGAACCCCGAGGCGATGAACAAGCTCATGGTCTACATGCAGGATCCCGCGCGTCAGGCCAAGTTCGCCGAGATCACCGGCTACGGCCCCACCGTCGACGGGGCGCTGGAGCTTCTCAGCCCCGAGACCGCGGCGATCCTGCCCGGCACCGAGGAGCACATGAGGAACGCCGTGACCATCGACCAGGTCACGCTCTCCTCGCAGACCGACGAGTACGTGCGCCGGTACTCGGAGTGGCTGGCGGGCTGAGCGTGAGCGCCTCCAACCCCGTGACGACGGAATTCCCCGCCGTCACGGGGTCCCCCTCCTCGCCCAGGCTCGGCCTCGGACCGGGCACGAAGCAGCTGCTGATCCTGCCCATCGTGTTCCTCGTCCTCGGCATGCTGGTGCCGATCGTCTTCGTGTTCTGGACCGCGGCCTTCGGCAGCGGCAGCGGAGACGTCGTCTCGGTCGTCACCGATCCGCTGTTCCAGCGGGCGCTGACGAGGACGCTGCTGATGGCGGCGCTGGTGACGGTGTTCTGCGTCGTGCTGGGCCTGGTCTACGCGCTCGCGCTCCTCATGGCCCCGCGATCGATCCGCGTCCTCCTCGTCATCGGCATCGGCTCCGCGTTCGTGATCTCCCTGATGGTGCGCACCTACGGGTGGATCATCCTGCTGCAGCCGAAGGGCCTGCTCGCCGACATCCTCCACGGCATCGGCATCCTCCAGGGGCCGCTGCAGCTGCTGCAGACGCCGACGGCCATGTACCTCGGCATGGTGCACGTGATGCTGCCCTTCTCGATCATGCTCATCTACACCGCGCTGATGTCCCTCGACGGCAACCAGCTGAAGGCCGCGCGCAGCATGGGCGCCACCGGCCTGACCACCTTCTGGCGGGTGGTCTTCCCCCAGATCTCCGGGGGCGTGGTCGCGGGCGCGATGCTCGTCTTCATGATCTCGCTGAGCTTCTACATCACCCCGGCGTTCCTGGGCGGCCCCGCCCAGCTGACGATGGGCACGCTGATCGGCCGCGAGCTGAGCGGCACGCAGAACTTCAAGTCCGCGGCGATCATGGGCACGATGCTGCTCGTGGTGGTGGTCGCGCTGTACTTCCTCGCCGAGAAGATCTTCAAGATCACCGAGCGCTGGGAACGACGATGAACGCGATGTCCATGGAGTACCAGTTCCAGCAGTCGATGCGGCGATCCCGGCCGATCACCCTGCTGCTCGGGGTGCTGCTCGCGGCGTACCTGCTCGTCCCGATGCTCATCGTGATCCCGGCGTCGTTCACCTCCGGCTCTTTCCTGCAGGTGCCGCCGGACGGCTTCTCCTGGCGCTGGTACATCGAGGTGCTCGAGGATCGGCGCTGGTTCCAGGCCCTGTTCACCTCGTTCCAGGTCTCGGGCACGGCCGCGATCATCGCGACGGTCATCGGCGCACTCGCCGCGATCGCGCTCTCGCGGAGCTCGAAGGCGGCCAAGGTTCTCCGGCCGTTCTTCTTCCTCCCCATGGTGCTCCCGATCATCGTCTTCGCACTGGGCCTGCGCCAGGCCGGGCAGTTCGCCGGGTTCCAGGGCTCGCTCGTCCCGCTGATCGTCGGGCAGGCCGTGCTGTGCCTCCCCATCGCCTTCCTCACCCTGTCGAGCGGCATGGTGGCGATCGACCCTGCGCTCACGCGCGCCGCCCAGAGCATGGGGGCGAGCTGGTGGCGCACCGTGTGGTCGATCGAGCTGCCGCTGCTGAGGCGCAGCCTCGTGATGGGGTTCATCCTCGCCTTCGCCTTCGGGTTCGACGAGGTCGTGCTCGCGCTCTTCCTCGCGCCTCCGGGGCGCAGCACCCTCCCGGCCAAGCTGTACAACGAGGCGACGCAGAACGTGTCCCCGCTGCTCGCCTCGGTCGCCGGCTACGTGATCCTGGTGACCGTCGTCGCGGTGGTCGTCGTGCTCGTGGCCATGAAAGCAAGCAGTAGACGCGCAGCCCGCCGGCTCGCGGAAGATAAGGAGAAGCAGTGAGCATCGATGTGAAGCTGAGGGACATCTCCCTGACGCTCTCCGACTCGAAGATCCTCGACCGCGTCGGGCTCGAGATCCCCGCCGGTTCGTTCGTCACCCTGCTCGGCCCCTCGGGGTCGGGAAAGACCACGACCCTGAACGTGCTGGCCGGATTCCTGAAGCCCGACGAGGGGAGCGTGCTCTTCGACGGTCAGGAGGTGGGGGATCTGCCGCCTGGTGCGCGCCGGCTCGGGATCGTGTTCCAGAACTACGCGATCTTCCCGCATATGACCGTGGGCGAGAACGTGGCGTTCCCGCTGGTGGCGCAGAAGTGGAAGGGCGACCGGAAGGCCCGTGTCGCGGAGATGCTCGAGCTCGTGAAGCTCGGCGGCTTCGAGCATCGGCGCGCCGCCACGCTGAGCGGCGGGCAGCTGCAGCGCGTCGCCCTGGCCCGAGCCCTCGCCCCGAGCCCGCAGGTGCTCCTCCTCGACGAGCCGCTCTCGGCGCTCGACAAGCAGCTGCGCGAGGCGATGCAGTCGGAGCTGAAGAGTATTCAGCGCGAGGTGGGGGTCACGACGATCAGCGTCACGCACGACCAGTCCGAAGCGCTCTCGATGTCCGATCACGTCGTCGTGATGAACGGCGGGCGCATCGAGCAGCAGGGCAGCGCGGAAGAGATGTACTGCAAGCCGCGGACGGAGTTCCTCGCCCGCTTCCTCGGCGAGGTCAACCTCTTCGAGGTGGGCGCGCAGGGCGACATCCCCCCGCTGGCCGAGAGACTTCCGGATCGGGCCGGCGAGCTGGTCGTCGTGCGGCCCGAGGACTTCTCCATCGCGGAGCTCGGCGGGGTCGGGACGCACTCGTTCCCCGCACGGGTGACCCAGGTGCAGTTCCAGGGCGGTTCGTGCCGGGTCGAGGTCGTCGTGCCTGGCCGCGATGACCCGATCATCATCCGCGCCAGCTATGGCGGCCTCGGCACGCTCCTCGAACCCGGCCGCGACGTCGCCGTGGTCTACGACTTCAGATATCTGCACACCGTTGCGAAGGAAGGTGCGTCCGCATGAGCGGTGGTACGGAGGCGAACGCCACGGCTCTGATGCCGAGCAGCACGAGGAGGCTGCCTCTCGCGACTCGCGGCGAGGGGGTGTGGATCTGGGACGAGAACGGCAAGGACTACCTCGACGGCTCCTCCGGCCCCGTCGCCGTGAACCTCGGCGAGTGCCACCCCGATGTGGTGGCCGCGCTGGCCGAACAGGCGGCGACGCTCTCGTTCGCGCATCGGCTCCAGTTCCGCAACGAACCCGTGGAGCGACTCGCTCGCGACGTGGTCTCGCTGCTGGGGGAGGATTTCGACCGGGCCATGTTCGTCAGCTCGGGATCCGAGGCGAACGAGCTCGCCCTCAAGCTGGCCTTCATGTACTGGGACGCTCAGGGGCTGCCCGAGAAGACACGGTTCGTCACCACGACGAACAGCTACCACGGCAGCACGCTGGCCAGCATCCAGATCAGCGGGCAGCCGCGGTACTCGGCGGCGTTCCGCCCGCTGGTCACCGAGAACGAGCGCGTGCGGGCACCGTACCTGCACCGGATCAGGATCGACGAGTCCATCGCCGACCCGGCCCCGATCGTGCTGCAGCGCCTGCGCGAGGATTTCGCGGGGCTCGATCACGAGCGCACCGCCGCGATCCTGATCGAGAGCGTGGGCGGCGCCTCCGCGGCGGCGCTCGTCCCGCCTCCGGGCTACTTCGAGCTGTTGCGGGAGCTGTGCGACGAGTACCGGATGCTCTGGATCGCCGACGAGGTCATGGCGGGATTCGGCCGCACCGGCAGCTGGTTCGGCTTCCAGCACTGGGCGGCCGTCCCCGACCTCGTGGTCTTCGCCAAGGGCGTCTCCGGAGGTTACGCTCCGCTCGGCGGCGTCGGCCTCTCCCGAAGGGTCAGCCGGGCGCTGCTCGAGGCGAAGGGCGCCGTCTCCGCGGGGCACACCTACTCGAACAACCCGCTCGGAGCGGCGGTGGGCGTCGCGACCATCGAGGTCATGCGCCGCGACGGGCTGGTCGCCGCGGCCGATGCGCGCGGCGAGGCGCTGGGCGAGGGGCTGCGCCGGATCGCGGAGCGCAGCGGATCGATCGTGGACGTGCGCGGTATCGGGCTCATGTGGGGGGTCGAGTTCGGCGATGCCGCGACCGGTCGGCCCTTCCCGCCCTCGGCGGAGTTCACACCGCGCTTCGTCGAGTCGTGCACCGCCGAAGGGCTGCTGGTCTATCCGGCTCGCGGGGGGATCGACGGGGTGAACGGCGACGCCGTGCTGATCTCGCCCCCGCTGATCATCTCCGAGTCGGAGATCGCCGAACTGCTCGGCAGGTTCGAGCGCGCACTGCGACGCCTCGAGACCGAAGCCTGATATCGACCCGTGCCACTCATCACCGAATCGAGGAATCGTATGGAACTCAGGGACAGGGTCGCCGTCGTCACCGGCGGTGCCCGCGGACAGGGGGCGGCGCACTCGCGCGCGCTGGCCGCGGCCGGCGCCACGGTCTACGCGCTCGACCTGCTCGACGCCGAGGGCGAAGGACTCGCCGCGGATGCCGCAGCCGAGGGTCTGGACATCCGCTACCGGCACCACGACGTCACCAGCGAGGAGGCGTGGCTGGCGCTGGCGGAGGAGGTCGGACGCGAGCACGGCGCACTGGGCATCCTCGTGAACAACGCCGGCATCGTGCATTCGGCGTCCATCGTAGACGAGACCGCCGCCGCTTTCGAGACCACGCTGCGGGTGAACGCCACCGGCGTGTTCCTCGGGATGAAGCATCTGTGGGGGCTGCTCGCGGAGCGCGGCGGCGCGGTCGTGAACACCTCCTCGGTATACGGACAGGTCAGCGCCCCGGGGTACGTCGCGTACACGGCGAGCAAGGCCGCCGTCATCGGCATGACCAAGACCGCCGCCGCCGAGGGGGCGCCGCTCGGCATCCGCGTCAATGCGCTGCTGCCGGGCACCGTGCAGACGGCGCAGCTCGCCGACGAGGACTCCTCGTTCGTGCGGCAGTCCACGCCGCTCGACCGCGGTGCCGAGCCGTCCGAGCTGGCCGAGGTGGTGCTGTTCCTCGTGAGCGACCGATCCTCGTTCATCACCGGCGAGGAGATCCGGGTGGACGGCGGCTTCAGCGCCGCGGGTTTCACCGTCGGACGCGACTAGACCGACATCGACCACGAGTCCGCGAGCCTCTCGGCGCTCGCGGACCGGTCGGGCATTGCCCTGCGGGGGCCGGAAATCATAAGGAGAAAAGAGAGAGAAATGTCGAAGTACTGCATCATCGGTGCCGGCGCCGCGGGTCTCGCGGCGTTGAAGATTCTGGGCGACCAGGGGTTCGAAGTGGACTGCTTCGAGCGCACCGACCGTGTCGGGGGCCACTGGAACACGGACTACGAGGCGCTGCATCTCATCACTTCGCGCAGCCTGAGCGGTTACGACGACTATCCGATGCCTGAGCACTGGCCCAATTTCCCCTCCCGGGATCAGCTCGTGGAGTTCTACAACGGCTATGCCGATCGCTTCGGCCTGCGCGAGCGGATCACCTTCGGCACAGAGGTCACGGACGTCTCGCCGACCGAGGGCGACAACGGCCTCGGCGGGTGGACGGTGACATTCGGGGACGGCAGCAGTCGCGCCTATGACGGCGTGCTCATCGCCAACGGGCACCTCTGGGATCCCAAGGTGCCGAGCTACCCGGGCGAGTACACGGGCAGGCAGCTGCACTCGGCCGAGTACACGAACACCGACGACATCGAGGGCGACCGCGTCCTCGTCGTGGGCACCGGCAACTCCGGGTGCGACCTCGCGGTGGACGCGGCGCAGCACCGGATCCGCACCTCGGTGTCGGTGCGGCAGGGGCACTACTACCAGCCCAAGACCTTCTTCGGAAAGCCGCGCTCGGAGATCGGCTTCCTGAGCGAGCTCTCCCCGAGCGAATTCGACCTGGCGACGCGGCTGCTCATGCGGGTGACGGTCGGCACGCCCGCCGAATACGGCCTGCCGATGCCGGAGCGGGAGACCCTCGCCGAGAACGCCCCGATCGTGAACGATCTCATGCTCTATTGGATCCAGCACGGGCGCATCGAGGTGCGGCCCGGCATCGAGCGCTTCGAGGGCACGAGCGTTCATTTCACCGACGGCACGGTCGAGGACTACGGCACGATCCTCTGGGCGACGGGCTTCAGCCCGCGCATCCCCTTCCTGGCCCCCGGCCTGATCCAGGAGTCCGGGGACGTCCCGTTGCGCAGGGGCGGCGCCATCGTGCCCGTCGGCCTGGAGAAGCTCTACCTCGTCGGGCTCATCGCGCCGCGGGGGGCGCAGGCCCCCGTGTACCAGATCCAGAGCCGCCTGATCGCCCGGATGCTGAGGCTGCACGAGCAGGGGTCGCTTCCCCAGGGGATGGGCCCGTTGCTGGCGGGTCAGCGGCCGGACGACCGGATCGACATCGTGCGCACCGACTGGCTCGACCAGATCGCCGACACCGATCGGGTCGTGCAGAGCCTCGAGGCGGTGACGGTATGAGCGATCAGGCGGCTGCAGACGAGACGGCGGCGCTGGCCGAAGCGCGCGGGGCCGGCCACGGCGGGGTCGCGGTCATCACCGGGGCGTCGCGGGGACTCGCGCTCTCCTGCGCCGAGCGATTCCTCGCTGAGGGCTGGCAGGTCGTCGGCGTGGATCTGTCTCCGGCGCCGGACGGGCTGGCCGGTCGACCCGGCTTCCGGAGCTACGAGGCGGACGTCACCGATCCCGGAGCGATGGCAGAGGTGTTCGGGAGCATCGCGAAATCGGGGATCCGGCCCGCCGCGCTCGTCAACGGCGCCGGGATGTATCCCGCGACGCACTTCGGCTCGGCGACGCTCGGTGACTTCCGCAGGATCTTCGAGCTGAACGTCTGGGGCACCGTCAACGCCTCCCAGGCGTTCTGCGAGATCGCGGCCTCGCCGTCGAGCATCGTGAACATCGCCTCCCGCGACATCTACTCGCCCCCGCCCAACCAGTACCTCTACGCGGCGTCGAAGGCCTCGATCGTGAACCTCACCACCGGCACGGCGCAGGCGCTGCTCGATCGCGGGATCCGCGTGAACGCCGTGTCGCCGCCGCGCATCGCCACCGAGGCGCTGCGCGCGATCTACGGCGAGATGCCGGCGGATGCGGTGGAGCCCGAGATGATCAGCGCGGTCGTGTGGGAGCTCGCCGCCGGGGAGAACATGCGCGGGTTGAACGGGCAGGTCGTCAGGATCCCGGCTCGCGGCGAGATCGACTACTAGGGCGCCCGGGAATGGATCGTCTCCCGTTGCTCGAGCCCGCGCAGCTCGATCCCGCCCGACGCGAGCTCTACGAGAGGATCGTCGGCGGGCCGAGGGGCCGGGGCGCGCAGCACTTCGCGCTCACGGACGACCGGGGCGCACTGCGCGGCCCGTTCAACGCATTCCTCCTCGCGCCCGAGCTGGGCCGGTCGGTTCAGGAACTGGGCGCCGGCATCCGTTACGGGACCGCGCTCACTCCGCGCAGTCGAGAGGCCGCCGTTCTGCTCGTCGCCGCCCGATGGGACAGCGCCTTCGAGCGCGAGGCGCACGAGGCCGTCGGTCGCGCCTCAGGCCTGACCGAGTCGGAGCTGGCGACCCTCGGCGCCGGGGAGGTGCCGGACTTCGCGGATCCCGGGGAGCTCGCATGCGCGCTGCTGACCTCGGCCCTGCTCGACGGGGACATCGGCGACGAGCAGTGGCGCGATCTGGTCCCGCGGATCGGGCTCGAACGGTTCTTCGAGCTCACCGTGCTGGTCGGCTACTACTCGATGCTCGCCCTCCAGCTCCGCGTGTTCAGGGTGTGACCGGCGCGCGGACGGCGCTGCGCGAGCCCTGAACCCTGTCCGGTGCGGGGGGGGGTGCTGGGCCGGGGGCCGGGCGCTTGCGCCCCCCTCGGCCGCCGGGTATACGGTTGAATCCGGCGAGAGAGGGGAGCGCGATGACCGATTCCGCGAGGGGCGTGCTGTTGCGCTTCGCCCCCATGATCTACGGCCCCACGGTGCTCTTCGCGCTCGGCGAGGGGGCGGTGATCCCGCTGATCCCGGTCGTGGCCGCGCAGCTCGGCGCCGACATCGCCATGGCGGGGCTCATCGCCTCGATGCTCGTGATCGGTCAGCTCTGCGGCAACATCCCCGCGGGCTGGCTCGTCGCCCGCCTGGGCGAGCGGCTCACCATGGGCATCGCCGGCGTGCTCGCCCTCGCGGGCGTCGCGGGCCTCGCGCTCTCGCCTGCCCTCTGGGTGCTCGCCCTGTCGGTCTTCGTCATCGGCATGTGCGCGGCCGCCTTCGGGCTCGCCCGGCACGCCTTCATGACGACGCGGGTGCCGCTCGGCTTCCGCGCCCGCGCGCTCGCCCTGCTCGGCGGCTCCTTCCGCCTCGGCATGTTCGTCGGGCCCTTCGTCGGGGCCGTGCTCCTCGGCCTCACCGGCGCGGAGGCCTCGGCCTCCTGGTTCTTCGCGGTCTGCCTCGTCGCGTGCGTGCTCCTCGTGCTGCTCGGGCCCGACCCCGAGACCCGGCTGGACGAGGAGACGGTGCCCGTTCGCCGTGGCGGCGATGACGCCGGATCGGCCCACGCCGACACGGGGGAGGCCGTGACCGGCGGCATCCATCTGCATGACGGCAAGCCCGCGGGGGTCTTCCGCACGATGGTGCGCCACCGCCGAGTGCTCTCACGGCTCGGCCTCGCCGCCGCGTCGCTCTCGGCCGTGCGCGCCGCGCGCCAGGTCGTGATGCCGCTGTGGGGCGTCTCGCTCGGCCTCGACGCCCAGACCATCTCGCTCGTCATCGGCATCTCGGGGGCGATCGACTTCGCCCTGTTCTACTCGAGCGGCCAGGTCATGGACCGCTTCGGTCGGCTGTGGGCGGTGCTGCCGTCGATGCTGCTGATGGGCTGCGGCTTCCTCGCGCTCGCCTTCACCCACGACCTCGAGCAGTCCGCGATGTGGTTCGCGATGCTCGCCGCGGTGATCGGGGTGGGCAACGGCCTCTCGAGCGGCATCCTGCTCACCCTCGGGGCCGACGTCGCGCCGAAGGGCGACCCGGCGCCGTTCCTCGGTTCGTGGCGCACCCTGACCGACGCGGGCGGCGCGGTGGCGCCGGTGCTCTTCTCGGGCATCGCGGCCATCTCGACGCTGGGCGTCGCCACCGCGGCGATGGGCGTGATCGGCCTCGCGGGCGCCCTCGGCTTCCTGCGCTGGGTGCCGCGCTTCGTGCAGCGGCGCCCGCCGGGCGAGGGATGAGCGGGCGCTACGCCCCGTGCTCGAGCCGGGCGCGCACGAACTCGCGCGCGGTGAGGCGGTGCGCGCGCTTGCCGTAGTCGTCGGCGGTGACGCCGCTCAGCAGCGCGCCCGCGTCGACCTCCAGCGCGGTCGCGATGCGCACGAGCGACTCCACCGTGGGGCTCGAGACGCCCCGCTCGATCTTGCCGATGGTGGTCCAGTTGATCTCGGAGAGCTCTCCGAGATCCTCCAGCGAGATCCCGAGTTCCTGCCTGGCGGCGCGAATGCGCCGGCCGATCTCGGCGGCCGCGGCGGAGTGGATCTTGGGCACCGAACAAGCGTGCTGGCCTGGGAGGGAAAACACCAGAATGCGAACGCACAGGGCGAAAACACCCAGGATATCCGAGTGTCGAGCGGCCTCCGCATTCCCGCCCGCGCCGCATGCCCGCGCCGGAGGGAGCCCTCCGCGTCGGAGCGCCGTGTCGGCCGGCGCCGGAGGATTTCGAACAGGGCGCCCCGGCCCGGCGAGGAGTTATCTCGCAGCGCGCGAGCGAATAGACTGGTGTCGCCCCGCGGGACCAGCGGGACGATCCGATCGAAGGACGCATGCCCCCTGTGAGCCCCGCCGAGAGCCCCGAGAGCGCCGATCGCCTCCGCATCCTGATCGGCTGTGACACCTTCGCGCCCGACGTCAACGGCGCGGCGCGCTTCGCCGAGCGCCTCGCCGCCGGCCTCGTGCAGCGCGGCCACCGCGTGTTCGTCGTGGCCCCCGGCGTGAGGTACAAGCGCACCCGCCCCGCCGTCGAGATGATCGAGGGGCAGCCGGTCACGGTCTATCGCCTGCCGGCGGTGCGGTGGAAGCCGCACGATTGGCTGCGCTTCGTGTGGCCCTGGCGCTCGAAGTACTACGCCCGCCGCGTGCTGCAGGCGGTGCAGCCCGACGTCGTGCACATCCAGTCGCACATCGTCATCGGCCGCGGCCTCGCCCGCATCGCGAAGCAGCGCGGCATCCCCATCGTCGCGACCAACCACGTGATGGCCGAGAACATCATCGACTTCACGACGCTGCCCCCGGTCATCGACAAGCTCTTCCTGAAGCTCGCCTGGGGCGACGCCGAGCGCACCTTCAAGCTGGCGCGCGCGGTCACGACCCCCACGCGCAAGGCTGCCGACTTCCTCGAGGCCACGGTCGACCTCGACGACGTGATCCCGATCAGCTGCGGCATCGAGCGCTCGAACTACCGGCCCGACCCAGCTCCGCGCGACCGCAACCGCATCCTCTTCGTCGGCCGTCTCACCACCGAGAAGCACGTCGACGTCACGCTCAAGGCCATATCGCGCCTCGACCCCGCGCTCGACGTGCACTTCGACGTCATCGGCGGCGGCGACCAGATGAAGCACCTCGTGCACCTCACCGAGAAGCTCGGGCTGCAGCAGCGGGTCACCTTCCACGGCCGCGTCGACGACGAGCAGCTCGTCGAGGCCTACAGCAGGGCCTCGGTCTTCGTCATCTCGTCGATCGCCGAGCTGCAGTCGATCGCCACGATGGAGGCCATGGCCTCGGGCCTGCCCGTCATCGCGGCGAACGCCGTCGCGCTGCCGCACCTCGTGCACGACGGCGAGAACGGCTACCTGGTCACCCCGGGCGACGACGTGGAGCTCGCGGCCCGCATCACCGACGTGCTCACGGCGCCCCACGAGGAGTGGCTGCGCATGCAGCGCGCCTCGCTCGACGGCGTCGAGGTGCACGACATCACGCGCACGCTCCGCACCTTCGAGGCGCTCTACCGGGGCGAGGCGACGCCCGAGTGAGGCGCAGGGGGCGCGGATCGGCGCGGCCGGACGACGACGGGCGCCGGATCCGCCTCTTCTTCGACGCCCGCTACATCCGCACCGACTTCCACGACGGCATCAGCCGCTTCTCCGCCGAGCTCGCGCGCGCGGTGCACGAGGCCGCGCCCGCGGCCGGGGTCGACGCGGTCTTCCTCATCCACGACGAAGATCAGCGCCGGCTGCTGCCCGCGCAGGCGCGGGTCTTACGGATCCACGCCCCCACCTCGCCGCTCGAACCCGTCACCGCGCTCCTCCTGAACCGCCGCCGGCCCGACGTCGTCTTCTCGCCCATGCAGACCATCGGCTCGCTCGGTCGCCGCTTCGGGCTGATCCTCACCCTGCACGACACCATCTACTACCGTCACCGCACCCCGCCGCGCGACCTGCCACCGCTCGTCCGGCTCGGCTGGCGAATATTCCATCTCAGCTATATGCCGCAGCGCGCGGTGCTGAACGGCGCCGACGTCGTGGCGACCGTGAGCGAGACGAGTCGGCGCCAGTTCGCGGCCGCGCGGCTCACGAAACGCCCGGTGCTGGTGCTCGCGAACGCGCCGCAGCGGCTCGAGGAGCTGCTGCCCGGGGGCCAGGGCGGATCGCGGGCCGACGGCCCGCCGCGGCACATCGTCTACATGGGCTCGTTCATGCCCTACAAGAACGTCGAGACGCTCGTGCGCGGCATGGCGGAGCTGCCGGGTCGCACGCTGCACCTGCTGAGCCGCATCTCGCCCGAGCGGCGGCGCGAGCTCGAGGAACTCGTGCCGGCCGGGGCGTCCGTCGTGTTCCACGGGGGCGTGAGCGACGAGACGTACGCCGCGCTGCTGAACGATCGGGCGATCCTCGCGACCCTCAGCCTCGACGAGGGCTACGGCCTGCCGATCGCCGAGGCGCTCGCCTTCGGGGTGCCGGCCGTGGTGAGCGACCTCGAGATCTTCCGCGAGGTGGCGGGGGAGGGGGCGCTGTTCGTTCCGGCCCAGGATCCCGCGGCGTTCGCCGCCGCGGTGCGCTCGCTCGACGACGCCGCGCTGCGGGGCCGGGTCATCGCCGCGGGGCGCGCGCACATGGAGCGCTACTCGTGGCG
>CALMSE010000140.1 GCA_937872275.1 uncultured Leucobacter sp.
CGAGCACCGGATCCCGGTTCATGAGCTCGAGGTAGCGCGTCAGCTGCTCGACCCCGTCGATGTCGCCGCGGCGCTTGATCTCGATCGCGACCGAGGCTCCGACGGCGTCGCGTGCGAGGATGTCGACCGGCCCGATCGCCGTCATGTACTCCCGGCGCACGAGCGTGTGCCCGTCGCCCAGCAGCTCGATCTGCTCGGCGAGCAGCTCCTGCAGGTGGGCCTCGACGCCGTCCTTGATGAGGCCGGGGTCGACCCCCAGCTCGTGCGAGGAGTCGTGCACGATCTCGAACAGCGACACCACGAGCTGATCCGCCGTCTTCGCGTGGGTGACGCGCCACACCTCGGCGACTCCGGCCTCGCGCTGCTCGTCGTCGGGCTCGTCGGCCGTGAGCGAGCAGGGCGGGCTCATCCAGTTGAGGGGCTTGTACGATCCGCCGTCGCTGTGCACGAGGATCGAGCCGTCGTTCTTCAGCATCAGCACGCGGGTCGCGCGCGGCAGGTGGGCCGAGAGCCGGCCCGCATAGTCGACGGAACAGTCGGCCACCACGATTCGCACCGTGTCAGCTTACCCGTCCCGGCCGCCCCGTCGATGCGCACGAGTTCGACCGTTGCGCACGGGATATCGCTGAAGAAGCCGTGTGCAGCGGTCGAAGTCGGGTGCACCGAGCACGGGATTCGCGAGGCGGCGCGTCACTCGTGCCGGTGCGCGCCCGGCCGGCGGTGGCCCTCGGGCTCCAGCTGCAGGGTGCTGTGATCGGTGCCGAAGTGCTCGCGCAGGCACGTCTTCAGCTCGTCGAGGATCGCGTGGTACGCCTCCTCGCTCCAGGCCTCGGCCTCGATCGTCACGTGGGCCGAGAAGGCGGGGACGCCCGAGGTGATGGTCCAGGCGTGCACGTCGTGCACCTCGGTGACGCCGGGCACCGCGAGCATGTGCGCGCGGGCCTCGTCGACGTCGACACCGGGGGGCGCGGCCTCGAGCAGCACGCTCACCACGTCGCGCAGCAGGCTGTAGGCGCGCGGGATGATCATGAGCGCGATGAGGATCGACGCGAGCTGATCCACCCAGAACCAGTCGGTGAAGGCGATGACGATCGCGGCGATGATCACGGCGACGGAGCCCAGCAGGTCGCCCAGCACCTCGAGGTAGGCGCCGCGCACGTTGAGGCTCTCCTTCTGCCCGGAGCGCAGGATCAGTAGGGAGGCGAGATTCGCCGCGCCGCCGATCGCGGCCGCGACGAGCATCGGGGTCGAGGCGATCTCGACCTCCGAGCCGAAGCGGCGGATCGCCTCGATGAAGATGAACACGGCGATCACCCCGAGCACCACGCCGTTGATGAGCGCGGCCAGCACCTCGACCCGAAGGAAGCCGTAGGTGCGCTTCGAGCTCGCGGGCAGGGTCGCCACGAGGCTCGCGATGAGCGCGATCGCGACGCCGGTCGCGTCGGTGAGCATGTGGCCGGTGTCGGCGAGCAGCGACAGCGAGCGCGAGATCAGCGCCCCGACGAATTGGATCGCGACGACGCCGAGCGTGATCGCGAGCACGAGCACGAGGCGCTTCCGGTGCTTCGCGGTGGCCGTCGCGTGGCCGCCGAGGCCGTGATCGTGGGAGTGCCCGTGAGACTCCGCCGATCCGCCCCCCGCGTGCGGATCGGGGTGCCCCGCGCTGAACTCCGCCTCGCAGGACTCCGGCTCCCGGAACTCCGGCTCCCGGAACTCCGGCTCGCCGTCGGGCGCCTCTCGCGCGTCGCCGTGCTCGTCCGTACCGCTCACGCCACCGACCCTACCCGCCTCAGTCCGCCACGCTCGTGAAGCGGCGCAGCAGCAGGCTGTTGCCCACGACGAAGACGCTCGAGAACGCCATCGCCGCGCCCGCGATCATGGGGTTCAGCAGGCCCAGCGCCGCGAGCGGGATCGCCGCCACGTTGTAGGCGAAGGCCCAGAACAGGTTGCCCTTGATGGTGCCGAGGGTGCGGCGCGAGAGGCGGATCGCGTCGCTCGCGCTCCGCAGGTCCCCCCGCACGAGGGTGATGTCGGCCGCCTCGATCGCTGCGTCGGTGCCCGTGCCCATCGCGAGGCCGAGGTCGGCCTGCGCGAGCGCCGCCGCGTCGTTCACGCCGTCGCCGACCATGGCGACGACCCGCCCCTCGGCCTGCAGCCCCTTGATCGCCTCGACCTTCTCGCCCGGCAGCACCTCCGCGACCACGCGCGAGATGCCGACCTCGGCGGCGATGCGCTCGGCCACGGCGCGGTTGTCGCCGGTGAGCAGGATCGGTTCGAGACCGAGACCCCTCAGCTGGCGGATCGCCTCCGCGCTCGTCGGCTTCACCGTGTCGGCCACTGCGACGATGCCGCGCACCCGCCCATCCCAGGCGGCGACGACCGCGGTGCGGCCCTCGCGCTCGAGGCGTTCCTTCTCGGCCTGCAGCGCCGGGTCGGCGGCGACGGACCAGTCGTCGAGCAGGCTCTGTCGGCCGACGACCACGGCGCGGCCGTCGACGATCCCGGTGACGCCCTTGCCCGCGGCGTTGCGGAACGACTCCACGGCGGGCAGATCCGCCGCCTGGACGCCGAGCTCTTCCGCTGCTCCCCTCGCGATCGCCTGCGCGATCGGGTGCTCGCTCGCCCCCTCGACGGCGCCGACGAGGCGCAGCAGCTCGCCGCGATCCTGCCCCCCCGCCGCGACGACGTCGGTCAGCGTCATCCTGCCGCTCGTCACCGTGCCGGTCTTGTCGAGGGCGATGGTGTCGATGCGGCGGGTCGACTCCAGGATCTCGGGCCCCTTGATGAGAATGCCGAGCTGCGCCCCGCGTCCGGTGCCGACGAGCAGCGCGGTGGGCGTCGCGAGCCCGAGCGCGCAGGGGCAGGCGATGATGAGCACCGCGACGGCCGCGGTGAAGGCGCTCGCCGCGGGGTTTCCGAGCGCCAGCCAGACGATGAGCGTGCCGACGGCGATCGCGATGACGATCGGCACGAAGACGCCCGAGATGCGATCCGCGAGGCGCTGCACCTCGGCCTTGCCCGACTGCGCATCCTCGACCATCTTCGCCATCTGGGCGAGTTGCGTGTCGGCGCCGACGCGGGTCGCGCGCACGACGATGCGGCCGCTCGTCGAGACCGTGCCACCCGCGACGGTGTCGCCCGCGCCCGCTTCGACCGGCACGGACTCGCCGGTCAGCATCGACGCGTCGACGGCGCTGTGACCGCTCACGACGACCCCGTCGGTGGCGATCTTCTCGCCGGGCCTGACGACGAACTCGTCGCCGACGCTCAGCTCCTCGACGGGCACGCGCGTCTCGACGCCGTCCCTGAGGACCGCGACGTCCTTCGCGCCGAGCTCGAGGAGCGCCCGCAGCGCGGCGCCGGCCTGGCGCTTCGAGCGCTTCTCGAAGTAGCGGCCCGCGAGGATGAACATGGTGACGCCCGCGGCTGCCTCGAGGTAGATGTTGCCGGCGCCGTCGCTCGGCCGGATCGTGAAGTCGAAGCCGTGCGTCATGCCCGGCATGCCGGCATGCCCGAGGAAGAGGGCGTAGAGCGACCACAGGAACGCGGCGCCCGTGCCGATCGAGACGAGCGTGTCCATGGTCACGGCGCCGTGGCGCAGGTTGACCCATGCCGCCTTGTGGAAGGGCCAGCCGCCCCACACCACCACGGGGGCCGCGAGCACGAGCGACGCCCACTGCCAGTAGGTGAACTGCAGGGGCGGGATCATCGCCATCGCGATGACGGGCACGGTCAGCCAGATCGAGCCGACGAGGCGCCTGCGCAGCGCGGTGAGCTCGGGGTCCTCGGGGGCGGGGCGATCCGCCCCCTCGTCGCCCGATCGCTGCTCCGGCGGCGCCGGCAGCGTCGCCGTGTAGCCGGTCTTCTCGACCTCGGCGATGAGCAGCCGGGGGTCGAAGCCCGCGGGCGCGGTGACGCGCGCCTTCTCGGTGGCGTAGTTGACCGCGGCCTCGACGCCGTCGAGCCCGCCGAGTTTCTTCTCGATGCGCGCCGCGCAGGAGGCGCAGGTCATGCCGCCGATCTCGAGCTCGAAGGTGTCCGTCGCCGCGCCCGCGGCGCCCGCCGCCC
>CALMSE010000141.1 GCA_937872275.1 uncultured Leucobacter sp.
TGCTGCCGTTCAAGCGCTTCCGCACCCACGAGGGGCTCGTGGTCGACTCGCTGCTCGGCCCCGAGATGCGCTCGACCGGCGAGGTCATGGGAATGGACCGCGACTTCCCGCGCGCCTTCGCGAAGAGCCAGTCGGCGGCCGGCAGCGAGCTGCCGAAATCCGGCACCGTGTTCATCTCGGTGGCGGATCGCGACAAGCGCGGGGTCGTGCTGCCCGCTCAGCGGCTCGCGGAGCTCGGCTACCGGTTGGTGGCCACGCAGGGGACGCAGGTGGTGCTCGCGCGCAACGGGATCGAGAGCGAGGTCGTGCTGAAGCACTCGCAGCACTCCGACGGCGAGACCATCGTCGATCTCATCAACCGCGGCGAGATCGACATGATCGTGAACACCCCCTCGGGGAGCTCCGCCCGGGCCGACGGCTACGAGATCCGCGCCGCCTCGGTCGCGGCCGACAAGCCGATCTTCACGACCGTCTCCGAACTGTCGGCTGCGGTGGGGGCGCTCTCGGCGCAGCTCGGCGCCTTCGAGGTGAAGTCGCTGCAGGAGTACGCGGCCGAGCGCGCGGCGGCGCTGTGACGATCTCGTTCGGGGGCCGGCTCGCCGCGGAGTTCGCGGCGGGCCGGCACCTGTGCGCGGGCATCGATCCGCACGCCCCGCTGCTCGCGGAGTGGGGCCTGCCCGATGACGCGGCGGGAGCGGAGCGCATGGGCCGCGAGGTCGTGGCCGCCGCGGCCGGCGTCGCGGCCTGCGTGAAGCCGCAGGTCTCGTTCTTCGAGCGCTTCGGCTCGGCCGGCTTCACCGCGCTCGAGCGGGTGCTCGGAGACGCGCGCGCGGCGGAGCTGCTCGTCGTCGCCGACGCCAAGCGCGGCGACATCGGATCGAGCTTCGACGCCTACGCCGCGGCCTGGTTGTCGCCCGGCTCGCCGCTCGAGGCCGACGCGCTCACCGTCGCCGCCTACCAGGGGTTCGGCACCCTCGCCGGCGCGCTCGGGCTCGTGACGGCCCACGGCAAGGGGCTCTTCGTGCTCGCCGCGACCTCGAACCCGGAAGCGCGGGACGTGCAGACGGCGGTGCGCGAGGACGGCCGCACCGTGGCCGCGGCGATGGTGGGCGATGCGCAGGTCTTCAACTCGCGGGCCTTCGCGGGCGAGGCCGTCGGCGGCGTCGGGGTGGTGCTCGGCGCGACGCTGCGGCTCGCCGACTACGGCATCGAGATCGATGGTCCCGAGCTCCCCGGACCGGCGCTCCCGGTGCTCGCGCCGGGTTTCGGCCACCAGGGGGCCCGGATCGAGGACGCGGGGGGGATCTTCGGCCAGCTCGGCCGGGCGCTGCTCGCCAACGAGTCGCGCAGCATCCTCTCGGGCGGTTCCGACGGCCTCGCGGCGCGGGTGCGCGCCCGCGCCGCGGCCGTGGCCGAGGCGCTCTCCGCCTGAAGCGGCTCGGGCTCAGCCCGGAAGGCTCTAGGCTGAATGGGATGAACGCCCAGAAGCCCGCATCCGAGCCGCGCCGGCTCGAGATGCCAGAGGTCGATCGCGCGGCCGCGAGCCGCGCCTCCGTGGCGGCCCGCCGTGCGCGTGCCGAGCTGAAGCACCGGCTCCGCAGCGGCGAGCTGTCGCCGATGCGTGCGCTGGTCGAGGCGGAGGATCCGCTCACCCCGGCCGCCTCGCTGCGCGTGACCGAGTTCATGCAGACCTTCCCCGGGATCGGCGAGGTGGGCGCCGCGCGCGTGCTCGAACGGCTCGGCATCTCGCCGCGCAAGCGCCTCGGCGGCCTCGGTCGCTGGCAGCGCGTGCGACTCGAGTCCTACGTGCGGGATCGGGTGGGTGCCGCGGTGCGCACCGGGCGGCCGCCGCTCACCGTGCTCGCGGGGCCGACCGCGGTCGGCAAGGGCACGGTCGCCGGTTTCGTGCGCGAGAACTACCCCGAGGTGCACCTCTCGGTCTCGGCGACGACCCGCTCGCCCCGGCCGGGCGAGCACCACGGCCAGCACTACTACTTCGTCGACGACGAGCAGTTCGACCGCATGCTCGCGCGCGACGAGCTGCTCGAGTGGGCCACCGTGCACAACGCGCACCGCTACGGCACGCCTCGCGGACCGGTGCTCGAGGCCGCGGGGCGCGGCGACCTCGTGCTGCTCGAGATCGATCTGCAGGGCGCCCGCCAGGTGCGCGCGAACATGCCCGACGCCCGGCTCGTGTTCCTCGCCCCGCCCAGCTGGGACGAGCTCGTCGACCGCCTCGTCGGCCGGGGGACGGAGGGCGAGGAGGAGCGGGCGAGGCGACTCGAGACCGCGAAGATCGAGCTGGCCGCCGCCGACGAGTTCGACGAGATCATCGTGAACGACCGGGTTCCGCTCGCGGCCGCGCGCCTCGTCGAGCTGATGCGGGGCTGACACCCGCGATTCGTGCGAGCGTTCCGGCCGAAGCCGGGGTAACGTAGGGGAGTGATTCCAAGCCTGCTCCCGGCGCTCGAGCGCACCGCGCTCGCCATCGCCGAGACGAAGGATCTGGGCGACCTGGTCTCGCTCGATCCGCGTCAGTTCTGGGGCATCCCGCTCGCGCTCGTCGGCGCCGCGCTGATGTCGTTCGGCGCCCAGTACCAGTCGCGCGGGCTCAACAAGGTCGAGCGCATCACCGGTCTGAGCGCCGGCTCGGGGCTCTCCCTGCGTCACATCGTCCGTCTGCTGCGCCGGCCCTCGTGGGTGGTCGGCACGCTCCTGCTCGGTCTCGCCGTGCTGTTCCAGCTGGGTTCCCTCTCCCTCTCCCCGCTGATCGTGGTGCAGCCGATCGGCGTGGTCGCGCTCGTGATCACGGCGATCCTCAACTCCCGCATGACGGGAGTGCACCTGCCGAAGCGCGCCATCGCCTCGCTGTCGATGTGCGTCGTCGGCATCGCGATCTTCGTGACGGTCGCGTCGTTCACCGCCGCCGACCGCCCCGTGACCGACCAGAAGCTCATCATCATCCTGGTGCTGTTCGCGGTGGTGCTCGCGGCGGCGCTCGTGCTCTTCGTGCTCTTCCGGCACCGCGCCTTCGCGCTGTTCTACATCGTCGGCTCGGGCGTGCTCTACGGCTTCGTGGCGACCTTCGCGAAGACGGTGATCGGGCGGCTGCAGCAGGGCGAGTTCGAATGGCTGACCTGGCTGTGCGTCGCGGCCCTCCTCGCCGGTGCGCTGCTCGGCATGGTGTTCGTGCAGAACGCCTACTCCTCGGGCCCGCCCGACCTCGTCGTCGCGGGCCTCACCGTGGTCGATCCGCTCGTCGCGATCCTCATCGGCATCGTGGTGCTGCAGGAGGCGGCGGGGGCACCGCTCTGGGCGACCCTCACCTACGTCGTCACCGGCGTCGTCGCGCTCATCGGCGTGTTCGGTCTCGCGAAGTTCCACCCGCAGACGGGCAAGTCGGCGCTGGCCGAGGCGGCGGCTCCCGCACCGTCGGCCTGATCCTTCCCCGCGGCTCGGGCGGTCAGGCCCCCGGTACGTTGCGGCCGGGCCGGTAGGCCGAGACGGTGGGGTCGCCGGCGATCCAGAAGCGCCAGGGGAAGGCGGATCCGCCCGCTTCGCCGCTCACCCCGACCCGTGGGCCGCTCATCGTCCCGGGCACAGGCCCCCGCGCCGCCTCGAAGACGAACGGTTCGGCGAAGAGGTCGAGCCCGTCATGGCCCGGCCGCGTGATGCCGAGCGCCGCGGCGAGGTTGCCGGGCCCCCTGGCGAGCAGCCGGGGGCGGATCGGCTCGATCCCCGCATCCCCGCGTTTCGCGGCCCGTCGAGCGCTCGCGATCTCGGCGCCTTCGACCACCTCGCCAGCGCGGAGCAGCACCCCCGAGGCGACGCCCTCCGGGGAGCACACCAGGTTCAGCGCGAAGTGCATGCCGTAGCTGAAGTAGACGTAGGCGTGGCCGGGCGGGCCGAACATCGAGGCGTTGCGCTCGGTGCGCCGGTCGCGGGAGTGCGAGCCGGCGTCGTAGGGCCCGGGGGTGCCGACGCCGTGGTAGGCCTCCACCTCGGTGATGCGGATCGCGACGCGGCCGTCCTCGCCGTCGACCGCGAGCGTGGCCCCCAGCAGCCGCGGTGCGACCTCCAACGCGGGGGAGAGGAAGAGCTCGCGGGTCACCCCTCCATTCTGGCACCCGGGGCCCGCGGGGGATCCGTCGGCGCGGCGGATCGGCCTGCCGGCGTCGGCTCGCCCCGCGGGCGTCAGCTCGTCTCGTCCCTCAGTCTCACGAGGCGCTCGTGCCCGGTCTCCTCGAGCTCGGCGACGTCCGATCGCGACTTCAGGAAGTCCGAGAACGAGCGGAACCCGAGGGCCTTCTCGGTGAACGACGGATCCATCCGGCGCATCTGCTGCTTCACGACCGAGCTGTGCATCCACCCCGAATCGTCCTTCTCCTGGCTGAGCCAGAGCGCGCGGATGAGCAGGCCCGTCGCCTCGGTCTCGATGTCCGCCGGCAGCTCGCCCGGCTCCTTCGCCTCCTCGGGATCCTCCCGTTCGGCCGACCGGGCCTGCTCCGGCGCCTCGGCGGGCGCGCCCCTGCCTCTGCGGGTGCGCTTCACCGCGGGCGGCTGCTCGCGCACCGGCGGCTGGATTCCCGGCAGCGAATCGTACGACGCGAACTCGTCGCAGGCCGCCGTCAGCGCCTTCGCCGTGGAGCCGGCCACGCCGATCCCGACGACGTAGCGCCCCAGCCGTTTGCAGCGCTGCGCCAGCGGCACGTAGTCGGAATCGCCGGCCACGATGACGACATGGGTGAGATCGTCGAGACGGAACATGTCTTCGACCGCGTCGACGGCGAGCCTGATGTCGGCGCCGTTCTTCGCGTACGCGGCGGCCGGGAACAGCTGCACCAGGTCGATCGCGCGGGCGACCAGCTGCGAGCGGTAGTCGGCGTTCACGGGCGACGACCAGTCGGCGTAGGCGCGCGTCAGCACGAGCGTGCCGAAGGAGGAGGCGTAGTCGATGATCGCGCCCACGTCGATGACGGCGGCCTGCAGCCGCGCGGCGATCTCCGCGTCGCCGGGATCCTCCGCGATGCGCTGCCTGTCGCGCGAGAAGGAGTTGCGGCCGTGCACCCGGTCGTACCAGGAGAGCACGATGTTGTCGAAGTCGAGGTAGACCGCCACGCGGCCGTTCTG
>CALMSE010000142.1 GCA_937872275.1 uncultured Leucobacter sp.
GCGAAGATGGCGCTGATGGGCGACGGCTCGCACCACGTCACCCTCGACGAGGTGATCGTCACCATGCGCGAGACCGGGCGGGATATGAGCGAGAAGTACAAGGAGACCGCGATGGGCGGGCTCGCCGTCAACGTCGTGGAGTGCTGAGCGCCGGGCATCGGGTGCCGGGTGCCGAGGGGGCGGATCCGCCGCTGTCGCGCATGGTGCAACACCCGCCGCGCGCGGAGCGCCACTCGGTTTCACTGGTGTCTGACCGATCCGGGTGAGGCCGGGTGGGAGCGGCATGCGCCGCCCCCGCCATCTCGGGCCCCCGGCGACACCGGGAGGACACCGTGGAAGAGACAGTCATGCCAGTTCGGATCGTCGGGTTCATGCCCACGCCCTTCGACGAGCGGGGAGGCGTCGACGCCTCCAGACTCTCGGCGCTGGCCGGGACGATCGCGGCCGAGGGGATCCACCCGGCGGTGCTCGGGGGCATGGGCGAGTACTACGCCCTGGATCGCGCCGAGTCCCGCGACTGCATGGTCGCGGCGGTCGCAGGCGCCGGCGGCGCGCCCGTGGTCGCCGGTGTCGGCTGGTCGACGCGCGAGGCGGCGCTGCTCGCGGCGGACGCGGGCGGGGCCGGCATCGACGCGCTCGTGCTGAACCCGCCCTACTACGCGGCGCCCTCGCCCGAGGCCTACGCCGAGCACGTCCGACGGGTCGCCGAGGCGGGCGGCATCGGCGCGATCGTCTACAGCAGCAGGGGATACCCCATGACCGACGCCCACCTCGAGCGCCTCGTCGAGGTCGAGGGCTTCCTGGGCGTCAAGGAGGAGCACTACGGGATCGAGGAGACCGCCGTGCGCATCGCCCGCTGGGGCGATCGCGTCGAGTGGTGGGGCGTCGGCGAGGCGGGCGGATCCGCCTACGCCCGTGCGGGGGCGCGCACCGTGACGAGCTCGCTCTGCAACGTGCGCCCCGACCTCGTCGTGCGCGCGGTCGCGGCGCTCGTGAGCGGGGGAGAGGATCCCGAGGCCGTGCGGGCCGTCCGGGAGTGGTCGACGGCGCTCGCGGCCGATCGACAGGGGGCGCCGGCCTTCCTCACCGAGGCGATGCACCGCACGGCCGGCTGGAACCGATCGGTGCGGCTCCCGCTCCTACCGAGCGATGCCGAGGGGCGTCGCGCCGTGCAGGCCTTCCTCGATGCCTGGGCGCGAGCCTAGCGGATCGCGCGAACATCTGTTGCCCAAAGCGCAACATGCGGGGTGGCCCTCCGGCTCCTGATGAAACATGGGAGACGTCAGCCGAATACCGATACGAAGGAGTGCAATCGATGAGGATTGGCGCATTCACCCAGGGGTACGTCCGCGCGGATTCCACGCCGCAGCGACGAGTCAGCGAGGTCGTCGTCGAGGCGATCGCCGCGGAGGAGGCGGGTCTCGCGTCGTTCGGCGTCTCCGAGCAGCACTTCCGCTTCCCGACCAACTCGACGGGCCCGATCGACTCGCTCATGGCCGCCATCGCGCAGGCCACCGAACGGATCGACCTCATGCCCGGCACCGTGATCCTGCCGCTGCACCACCCGCTGCACACCGCCGAGCGGTGGGCCGCCATCGACGTGATCAGCGACGGCCGCGTGTACTTCGGAGTGGGCAAGGGCAACAACCCCCGCACCACCGACGTCTTCGGGCTCCAGGCCGACCGCGCGGAGGAGATGACCCGCGAGGCGCTGCAGATCATCGTCAACGCCTGGACGCAGGAGTCCTTCGCGTTCGAGGGCGAGTTCTGGCGCTTCCAGGAGATCGGGCTCTGCCCACGGCCCGTCCAGACCCCGCACCCGCCGCTCGCCTGGTCGGGGCTGACCGCGGACACCGCCCGCGTCGCCGCGAGCATGCAGCTCGGCCTCATGGCCGGTGCGCTCGCGAACGATTGGGAGACGGTCGAGACGGTGCTGAACACCTACCGGGACACCTGGGACTCCGGCACGGCGCTCGAGAACGCGACCCCCAACCGCAAGGCGAACATCCTCATCAACGGTCACATCGGCAACTCCTTCGACGAGGTGAAGAGCCAGGTCGAAGACGGGCTCATGAACTACGTGCACCGCATCGTGACCTTCAAGCGGGAGATGCTCGCGCGCAACGGCACCCCCGATCCCGACTACGGCTCCGAGTTCCTCGGCGACTTCGAAGCGGCCGTGAGCAAGACCCCGAGCCTCTACGGCACGCCCGAGGCCGCCCTCGAGGTGCTGCAGCGGTTCAAGGCGCTCGGCGTGGACCAGGTCGACGTGACCTTCGACTACGCCACGCACGAGGACATGGTGAAGAGCATCGGGCTGCTGGGCGAGTTGGCGAAGGAAGTCGCGGAAGAGCCGCAGCCCGCGGCCGCGACCGCGGCCTAGGACGCCGCGGAGACCGGGAACCGTCATGGCCGAATCCGGGGTGCGGGTCGACGAGCTCGGCGAGCGCTCGCTGCGCGAGCTGCTGGGCCTGCTCGAACGCGGGGAGCTGAGCGCTCCGGAACTCTTCGAGCGCACCCTGGCGGCCGCCTATGCCCACCGGGATCTCGAGGCGTTCGTGACCGTCGACCCCGAGACGGGGCTCGCACAGGCGCAGGCCTCGGACGAGCGCCGGCGTCGCGGGGATGCCCGCCCCCTGGACGGCATCCCGATGCCCATCAAGGACATGGAGGCGACCCGGGGCCTGCGCACCACGCACGGGAGCAGGGCCTTCGCCAGCTGGGTGCCGGAAGCGGACGGCGGGGCGGCCCGCGCCGCCCGCCGCGCCGGCGCGAACCTGTTCATGAAGAGCAGCACCACCGAGCTGGCGCTCTCAGAGCTCGGCGGCAATCCGCTCGGCATCGTGACCCGCAACCCCCTCGACACCCGCCTCACCACCGGCGGCTCGAGCGCCGGGGCCGCCGCGGCGGTTGCGGCGGGGATCGTACGAGCGGCGCACGGCTCGGACGGCGCGGGATCGGTGCGGCTGCCGGCCGCCCTGTGCGGCATCGTGGGGTTCAAGCCCTCGTTCGGGGTGATCCCGCGGTACCCGATCAGCGATCAGTGGGGCGGCAGGTCCCACCACGGGGTGCTCGGCCGCACCGTCGACGACGTGCGACTCGCGATGCGGGCCTTCGCCGCGGTCGACCCCAGGGATCCGCTCACCGTGCGGGTCGATCTGGGCGACGAGACCGGTGGCGCGGCCGGCGAAGACGACCGCCATCGGCGGACCCCGCCGCTCGCGCGATTGCGCTTCGCCGCGCTCGAGACGTGGGGGGAGTGCGAGGTCGATCCCGAGGTGCGGAGGGCGATCCTCGCCTTCGCGGAGCGGCTCCAGGGCCTCGGGCTCGAGCGTCTCGAGACGGGCCCCACGCCCGACGCGGGAGGGGTGTTCGAGAGCCTCTACCTGCCGCAGCTCGGCTACGACGTCGCGCAGCTCGGCGCGGCGGAGCGCGAGCTGCTCGGAGCCGAGGTGAAGCACTGGACGGCCCGGGCCGCGGAGGTCGATCTCGCGCGGTTCCTGGTCGCGCGCGACGAGCGGGGCCGCCTGAACCGCTGGTGCTGCGAAGCCTTCGCCGACGCGGACTTCCTCGTGCTCCCCGCGCAGCACCGGCTCGCGTGGCCCGCCGACGAGACCTGGGACGGCCGGCCCGGCCCGCTCCTCTCCATCGGGTACCGCCTCGAACCCCTCGCGGTGTTCAACCTGCTCGGATGGCCCGCCATCTCCCTGCCGCTCGGCGTCTCGGCCGACGGGCGGGCGATCGGCGTGCAGCTCGCGTGCCGTCGGGGCGAAGACGCGAAGCTGCTTGACATCGCCGCGATGATCGAGCAGGTTCTGGGAATATGACACCCGAAGAAGGCGCCGAGCCCAGAGAACGAGACGGTGCGTCTCGCGCCGCGACCCTGCGCCGCGGCATCCGGCTGCTCGAAGTGCTCTCGACCGTCGACGGCAGCCGCATCTGCTGCACCCGGGTCACCGACCTCACCCGCATGCTCGACACGCACAAGAGCCAGATCTCGCGAAATCTCGCCGTGCTCGCCGATCTCGGCATCGTCGAGCAGTGCGCCGAGCACCGCGGCTACCGGCTCACCTGGGAGCTCTACCGGCTCGGAGTCCGCAGCCACCACCGACTGCTCGTCACGAGCGCCATGGAGGCGCTGGAGTGGTTGGCGCGCCGCCTCGGGCTGTCGTCGTACCTGGTCATCAGATCCGGACTCGGCGTCTACCCGCTCTGGTCGGTGGCCCCCAACGACGACGTGCCGCTCTCGCCGCCGGGCCTGGGATGGAGCCTGCACGCCTCGGCGGCGGGCACGGCGCTGCTCATGGACTACGACCGCGAGACCTTCTTCGCGGAGTTCGCCGACGTCGCGTTCGAGCGCTTCACCGAGCGCACGCCGACGACCGCGACCGAGGTCTGGGAGAAGATCACCATGGCGAGGCGGCTCGGCTACGCGATCCAGATCGGCGACTTCGACCCCGATCTCTGCGCGATCGCCGTGCCGGTCGTGAACCCCTTCGAGCGCTTCGTGTTCGCGGTGTCGGGGGATCCCGCGGCCATGACCGACCGCGTGGTGGAGATCAGCGACGCCCTCCTCTTCGCGGCGGGACGCATGCGCAAGAAGTTCACCCTGCTGCACGGGCGCCAGAGCGCCGATCAGGACGTGCCCCGATGGCTGTCGCACCTCTCGAAGGCGGAACGGAGAAGAGGAAAGAATGAGTGAGAGCACCCTGGAGTTGGTGGGACCGCAGTCCACGCGGATACGGGACGCCTCCGGACGCGAGTTCGTGAACTTCGCGTCGAACGACTACCTGCAGCTCGCGAACCACCCGGCGCTCGCCGAGGCCGGCATCGCCTGCCTGCGCGAGAACGGCGCGGGCATGGCCTCGGTCGCCTTCATCTCGGGGTTCCACCGCACGCATCGGGAGCTGGAGGAGCTGACCGCCGAGATGCTCGGTGCCGAGGGCTGCGTGCTGTTCTCGTCGTGCTACACCGCGAACGTCGGGCTGTTCGGCTCGCTCTACGGCGAGGGCGACCTGATCGTCTCCGATGCGCTGAACCACGCGAGCCTCATCGACGGCATCAGGCTCGCGAAGGCGAAGCGCGCGCTCTTCCCCCACGGCGATCTCGCGAGGCTCGAGGAGATCCTCGCGGATCGCCGCGACTACGGCCGCTGCGCGATCGTCGCCGACACCGTGTTCTCGATGGAGGGCGACTACGCCGACGTCGAGGAGCTCAGGCGCATCGCCGCGCGGCACTCCTGCGACCTGATCCTCGACCATTCGCATCTGACGGGCACCGCGCCCCCCGACGGCATCGGACCCTACAGCTGGTCCCCGCTGCCCGACGGCGAGCTCATCATCACGGGCACCTACGGCAAGGCGCTCGGCGGATCCGCCGGCGGCTTCATCGCCGGATCGGCGGCCGTCGTGTCGGAGCTCCGGCGGCGGGCGCGCCCGTACGTCTTCTCGAACCTCATGCCCCCGGTCGCCGCGGCCATCGCGGCGGAGGCGATCCGGGTCATGCAGCGGGAGCCGGAGCGGAACGCGCAGCTGCAGCGCAACGTCGCGACCTTCGCGCGGATCGCCGCAGAGCTCGGCGTGCCGGTGCCCGAGGGGCAGCGACACCCGATCGTGCCGCTCACGGCGTCCGACGATGGCGCCGTGGCCCGGGTGAGCGCCCTGCTCGGGGAGCGCGACATCCACGCGGTCGCCATGTCGTACCCGGTCGTCCCGAAGAACGAGGCGCGCATCCGCGTGCAGCTCACCAGCGGGCACACCGAGGAGGAGATGCGCGGTCTGCTGTCCGCCTGGTCGGAGTGCGCGGGCTGAGCCGTCGATCGGATCGAGCGATCGCATGAACGGGAAGGGGATCGGATGAAGGCGAGGAGGAGCGGATGATCGGCATCGAGAGGGCCCGGCGCCTGGTCGAGCGACGGATGGCCGCGGGGCTGCGGATCGGCGACTTCCTCTCGGCGAACCCCGAGCTCGGCTTCGAGGAGGTGCGGAGCTCGGCCCGGATCGTCGAGGAACTCCGGGACGGCGGCGCGACCGTGCGCACGGCGCTCTGGGAGCTGCCCACCGCCTTCGAAGCTGAGACCGGTTCGGGGGATCGGTGCCTGGCGCTGTTCTCGGAGTTCGACGCGCTGCCCGACGTCGGGCACGCGTGCGGGCACAACCTGATCGCCGCGTGGTCGGTCGTCGCGTTCCTCGCCCTGCGCGACCTGGGCGACGAGCTGGGCATCCGCGTCCGCCTGATCGGCAGCCCCTCCGAGGAGTCGGGGGCGGGCAAGCAGCTCATCATCGATCGCGGCGGGCTCGACGGGGTCGACTGGGGCGCGATGGTGCACGC
>CALMSE010000143.1 GCA_937872275.1 uncultured Leucobacter sp.
ATCGAGGCGATCCTCGACTCCGGCGACTTCCTCGAGGTGCAGCCGCTGTTCGCCCCGAACATCCTCATCGGCTTCGGCCGCGTCGAGGGCCGCACGGTGGGCGTGATCGCGAACCAGCCCGCGCAGATGGCGGGCACCCTGAACATCGACGCGAGCGAGAAGGCCGCGCGCTTCGTGCGGTTCTGCGACGCGTTCTCGATCCCGATCCTCACCCTCGTCGACGTGCCGGGCTACCTGCCGGGCACCGAGCAGGAGTTCAACGGCGTGATCCGCCGCGGAGCGAAGCTGCTCTACGCCTACGCCGAGGCGACGGTGCCGCTCGTCACCATCATCACCCGCAAGGCCTACGGCGGCGCGTACATCGTGATGGGCTCGAAGCAGATGGGCGCCGACTTCAACATCGCGTGGCCCACCGCCGAGATCGCCGTGATGGGCGGCGCGGGCGCGGTGAACATCCTCTACCGCAAGGAGCTCAAGGCCGCGGAGGAGGCCGGGCAGGACGTCGAGGCGCTGCGCGCCGAGCTCACCGCCAAGTACAACGCCGATGTGACCTCCCCCTTCCTCGCGGCGGAGCGCGGCGAGCTCGACAACGTGCTCGAGCCCGCGGGCACCCGCCTCGCCGTGATCAAGGCGCTGCGCGGCCTGCGCGGCAAGCGCACCGAGCAGCCCGCCAAGAAGCACGGGAACATCCCGCTGTGAGCGGCGCACCCCTGCCGCCCGACGCGGCCGCCCGCGACGCCGCGAAGCGCGAGGAGCTCGGCGAGGCCGACGACGCGATCCACGGCGATGATTTCCGCTTCGTGACCCGTCGCGTGAGCGGCGACGAGAAGGCCGCCGCCATCGCGGTGCTCTCCGTCGTGCGGGCGGAGGAGACCCGGCGGGCGAAGCGCGTCGAGCGGCGCGAGCATCAGCCCTGGGCGCGGTCGCAGCGGGTGCCCGAGGGGATCGGGGATCTGCTCGCCGACGGGTAGCCTGGGGAGCATGAGAGGCACGACGTCCGACGCGAGGGCCGACATCGAGGCCGCGCTGCGCACGGGCTTCGACATCGGCTACACCCCGCAGGGCGGGCCCGGCGATCGTCCGCTGCGCCGTTCCGCGGTGCTGATCCTCTTCGGCGCGCTCGACGCCGTACCGGCGACGAGCCCCTCCGCGCGCGTGCCGCGCGAGCTCGACGTGCTGCTCACCCGCCGTTCCGATCGGCTGCGGCACCATCCGGGCCAGATCGCCTTCCCCGGCGGCGGGGTCGAGCCGGGCGACGCCGATCTCGCCGCGACGGCGCTGCGCGAGGCCGGCGAGGAGACGGGGCTCGACCCCGCGGGCGTCGACGTGCTCGGCGAGCTCCCCGCGATCCACATCCCGGTCAGCAACAACCTCGTGACCCCGGTCGTCGGATGGTGGCGCCTGCCGAGCGAGGTCGCGGCCGATCACGCGGAATCGGTCGAGGTGTTCAGGGTGCCGGTGGCCGAGCTGCTCGATCCCGCGGCGCGCGGAACCTCGGTGCTGCGCGACCGCGCGCACACCTTCCGGGGCGCGGCCTTCGAGCTCGGCCCGCGCTTCGGCGGGCACATCGTCTGGGGCTTCACCGGCATCCTGCTGTCGAGTGTGTTCGAGGGCCTGGGATGGGCGCCGCCGTGGGACGCCTCGCGGATCTTCCCGATCGAGCGATAGCGGATCCGCGGCCGGGAGTGGCCAGGCGCACGGGAGACTCGGGAACCACGAGGGAGATAAGGGGGACGCGATGACGGAGACGGGCAACCGCACCCGGGCCGGGAGCATTCCGGCCCTCGAGCGCGCGACGGGGCTCGCCTGGGACGAGCTGCGACGGCGATTCGAGTCGCACGGCGCCGCCTCCCTCGGTCACCCCGAGATCGCGCGCCTGGCACTGGGGTGGATGCCCGAGGATCTGCAGAACCCCGAGTGGTGGGCGCAGAGCGCCGCGATCGCCTACGAGCAGCATGCGGGCCTGCGGGTGCCCGGGCAGTCGTCGAGCGGTGCCTTCCGAGTGGGCGCCAGCCGCACGCTCGCGGTCGATCGCGACGCCGCGGTAGAGGCGTGGGCGGCGGGCCCGGGCCTCGCGACGGAACACCTCGGTCACCCGGCCTCGGCGCCCCGGCGCTCCCGTACCGAGAAGCGCACCTTCTTCCGCTTCGACCTCGAGGGCGCCGGCAGGGTCGAGGTCTCGGGCACCCCGAACGCGAAGGACCCGTCGAAGACCACCCTCGCCGTGAGCCAGGACGGCCTGCCGGACGCCGCGCGCATCGAGGAATGGCGCGCCCACTGGAAGGCGCTGCTCGCCGGGCTCTGACGGGTCGCGCCGGAGTTTCTCGCCGAGGGAGCATCCAAGTGCCGAGACCGCATGCAGATCACGTGATCTGCATGCGGTCTCGGCACTTGGATGCTGTTTCAGCGGGGCGGGGCGGGGCAGGGCGGGCAGGGCGAGGCAAGGCGGAGCGGGGACGAGCCCGCAGCCCGAGCCGGAGCCGCGCTCAGTCGCCGCAGCGGCAGCGCTCCTCGACCGGCACGCCGGCGAGGGCCTCCTCGACGTGCTCGCCGCAGCCCGCCCAGGTGGGCTTGCCGCAACTCTCGCAGGTCACTCGTCGGCACATGGGTTCTCCTTCGATTCGGAACGACTGTCATTGTGAGGAACTGTCATTATGAGGATATGTAACGGTTTTCTGAGTGGCTGGATGACGCGGCGCACCGCGCGCAAAGCACCGGGCGCAAAGCACCGCCCACCGCGCGCCCGGTCCGGATCGCGGATCAGCCCCCGGCGACGAGCACCCCGTCGCCGAGCACCGCGCGCAGGGTGAGCATACCGCCCGACAGCGAGGCCGAGTCGAGCCCGGCCTGGAGAAGCACGCGGTTCGCGATGTGGGATCGCACCCCCGATCCGCACAGCGCGCGCACGGGGCGCCCCGCGGCGGCCTCCACCACCTCGTCGATGCGTTCGCGCAGCTCGGTGTGCGGGATCAGCAGCGCCCCCGGCAGATGCCCCTCCTCGTACTCGCCGCGGCTGCGCACGTCGAGGACGAGGCAGTCGTCCCGGAGCGCCGCCCACTGCTCGGCGTACCAGAGCGTCAGGGTCCCGTCGATCACGTTCGAGCCGACCATGCCGACCAGGTTGACCGGGTCCTTCGCGCTGCCGTAGACGGGGGAGTAGGCGAGATCGAGGTCGACGAGCTCGGGGGCCGTGAGGCCCGCGCGGATCGCGGTCGCGAGCACGTCGATGCGCTTGTCGACGCCCTCCCGGCCGACCCCCTGGGCCCCGAGCAGCAGCCCGTCGCCCCTGCGGATGTGCACCACGAGCGCCATGGGCGTCGCGCCCGGGAAGTAGCCGGCGTGCTGAGCGGGATGCAGATGCAGGGTGTCGAAGTCGATGCCGGCCTGCCGGAGCGAGGCCCGGTTGGCCCCGGTCATGGCGACCGCGAGCTCGCCGACGCGCACGATCGCCGTGCCGACCGGGGCCGGGATCGGCCTCGCCGCGTCGGGTCGCAGGATATGGTCGGCAACCTGCCGACCCGCGCGGTTCGCGGGACCCGCGAGCGCGACCGGGCGGCGCAGGCCCGTGACCCGGTCGATCGAGACGACCGCGTCGCCCGCGGCGTAGACGCCGGGCAGGTTCGTGCGGCCGTGCTCGTCGACGATCATGGCCCCACGCTCGCAGGCGACGCCGGCGGCCTCGAAGACCGCGGTGTCGGCGCGCACGCCGACGGAGAGCACGATCAGCTCGGCGTCGATGCGCCGACCGTCGGAGAGCCTCACCGCGTCTCGATCCTCGAGATGCTCGATCGCCTCGGCGGCGACGCCGGCGTGGACGACGATGCCGAGCCGGCCCAGCTCGGCGGTCACGAGGGCCGCGAGCTCGGCTTCGAGCGGCGGCAGCGCGTGCGGAGCGAACTCCACCATCTCGACCTCGAGCCCCCGCAGGCGCAGCGCCTCGGCGGCCTCGACGCCGATGAAGCCCGCGCCCAGCACGACGGCCCGCCTCGCCCCGGCGTCGACGGTCTCGCGCAGCGAGACCGCATCCGCCACCGTGCGCAGCGTGCGCACCCGCGGCGAGTCGAGGCCCGCGACGGACGGCCGCAGCGCGACCGCCCCGGGCGCGAGTACGAGTGCGTCGTAGCCCAGCCGCTCCTCGCCGGCGGCGCTGCGCACGGTCACCGTGCGCTTTCCGGCGTCGAGGCCGATGACCTCGTGCCCCACCCGCACGTCGAGGTCGAGCGCGGCCCGGAGCGATTCGGGCGTGTGCAGCAGCAGGTCGTCGCTCTGGGCGATCTCGCCGCCCACGTAGTAGGGCAGACCGCAGTTCGCGAACGAGACGTGCTCGCCCCGCTCGAGCACGATGATCTCGGCCGTCTCGTCGAGCCGGCGGGCCCGCGCGGCCGCGCTCATGCCGGCGGCCACGCCTCCCACGATCACGATCCTCATGCCGAGGCCCCATCCGCCTGCTGCTCGGCGATCCGCCGCCGCACCTCCTCCATGTCGAGCGCACGCGCGCCCTCGATGACCTGGTCGAGCTGCGGGCCCGAGAGCGCCCCGGGCTGCGAGTAGACGATGACGCCGTCGCGGAAGACCATGAGGGTCGGGATCGAGGTGATGCGGAAGCCCGCGGCGAGCTGCTGCTCGGCATCGGTGTCGACCTTCGCGAAGACGAGGTCGGGGTGCGCGGCGCTCGCGGACTCGTACACGGGCGCGAAGGCCCGGCAGGGGCCGCACCAGGCGGCCCAGAAGTCGACGAGCACGATGCCCTCGCCGGACACCGCGTGCGGGAAGGAGTCGAGGGTCAGTTCGATGGAAGACATGCACCGATTATACCCCCATGGGTATAATGAAGGCAGGATGGGGCCGCGCGTTCGCCAGGGGCGGAACACCCGCCCCGTTCGGACTACCGCCCGAAGAGGCGGGCGAAGAACCCCTTGCCCGCCTTCGCCTCGTCGATCTCGCGCTGCGAGTGCCGCCCGCCGCACCATTGCGCCGCGGGCACGCCGCGCCGCACCTGACTCACGTGCTGCCCGCAGCCCGCCCAGGTCGTCTTGCCGCACACCCGGCACGTCGCCGCTCTGCACATGGTCGCTCCGTTCTCGATGAAAATACTCCCCTGAGTATCAGGCTCCACTATACCCGGAGGGATATCATGGTGCGCACGAGCCCGAAGGAGTCGACCATGAGCCCCGATCCCGCGTCCCCCGCCGCGACCGCCGAAACGGCCGAGAACGACGCGACCGCCGCGACCGCCGCGACCGCCGCCCGCGCCGAGGCGCAGCGCAAGATCGTCAACCGCCTGCGCCGCGCCCACGGCCAGCTCGGCGCGGTCATCGGCGCCGTCGAATCCGACGCCCCGTGCCGCGAGGTCGTGCAGCAGCTGAGCGCCGTGTCGAAGGCGCTCGATCGAGCCGGCTTCCTCATCGTCTCGACCGCGCTCAAGGAGTGCCTCACGAACCCCGAGAACGATGAGCTCGACGCCGGCGAGCTCGAGAAGCTCTTCCTCTCGCTCGCATAGCCGCGCCCCGCGCAGCGGGCGCCTCGCGCGGCCGCTGCCGCGACCGTCACGGACTTCGGAACGGCCCCGGCCACCTCGTCGGCGGGCGGCGGGCATGGTGGTACGTTGAGTGGATGAATGCGGCGGACCCCGGAATCGACGCCCTCGGGCGAGCGGTGCGGGCGTGGATCGAGGCGGATCCCGACCCCGAGACCCGCGCCGAGGCCGCGGACCTCCTGGCCGCTGCCGAGGCCGGAGACCCCGAGGCCGAGGCCCGTCTCCACGACGCCTTCGACAGTCGGCTCGCCTTCGGCACGGCGGGCCTCCGCGCCCGGCTCGGGGCCGGCCCCCACCGCATGAACCGGGTGGTCGTCGCCCAGAGCAGCTCGGGGCTCGCCGCCTACCTGCTCGAGCGCGCGGCGCGCGGCGAGACCGCGGATCCGCCCACCGCGGTCGTCGGCTACGACGCGCGGGCGATGAGCGACGTCTTCGCCCGCGACACGGCAGAGGTGCTCGCCGGCGCCGGAGTCCGCGTCACCCTCTTCCCCGCCCCCGTCCCGACCCCCGTGACCGCCTTCGCGGTGCGCCATCTCGGCGCCTCCGCGGGGGTCATGATCACCGCGAGCCACAACCCGCCCAGCGACAACGGCTACAAGGTGTACCTCGGCGATGCCGACGGCGGCTCGCAGATCGTGCCCCCGAGCGATCGGGAGATCGCCGAGCGGATCGAGACGGCCGCGCAGCGCCCCCTCGCCGAGCTGCCGCGGTCGGTCGACTACCGCCTCGCCGGCCCCGAGATCGAGCGGGCGTACGTCGAGCGCACGGCCGCCGCGGTGCGCGCGGGGTGCCGGGCGGACACGGATCAGCCCGCCATCGAGGTCGTCTACACCGCACTGCACGGCGTCGGCGCGGGCCCCGCGCGCCGGGTGCTCGAGGCGGCGGGTCTCCCCGGCGTGATCGCCGTGCCCGAGCAGGAGCAGCCCGACGGCGCCTTCCCCACCCTCGCCTACCCGAACCCCGAGGAGCCGAGCGCGCTCGATCTCGCCTACCGCCTCGCCGAGGAGCGCGGGGCGCAGCTCGTGATCGCCAACGACCCCGACGCCGACCGCCTGGGCGTCGCGGCCCTCCACCCCGAGGAGCGGGCCTTCCGCCTGCTGAGCGGCAATGAGATCGGTCTGCTGCTCGGTTGGCGCGCCGCCGAACGGGCGCGAGCGGCGGGACGGGGCGGCACGCTCGCCAACACCGTCGTGAGCTCGCCGGCGCTCGGCGCGGTGGCCCGCCGCTACGGCCTCGAGCACGTCGAGACCCTCTCGGGCTCGAAGTGGCTCGCCCGCATCCCGGGGCTGATCTTCGGCTTCGAGGAGGCGCTCGGCTATCTCGTGCACCCCGGCGTGGTCGGAGACAAGGACGGCATCGCCGCGGCCGCCGAGATGCTCGCCCTCGCCCGCGAGTGCCGGGCCGAGGGCCGCACGCTCTGGGATCTGCTCGACGAGGCGAGCCTCGCCTTCGGCCGCTTCGCGAGCCGTCAGATCGTGCTGCGCTATCCGCGTACCGAGGAGGCGAGGGCCGTCTCCGAACGGGCGCGCTCCCACGCCCCCGCCGCGTTCGGTCGACGCGGCGTCGCGCGCGTGCGCGACTTCCGCGTACCGGGGCTCGCGGCGGTGACCGCGAACGTGCTCGCCTACGACCTCGATGACGGCTCTCGCGTGATGATCCGCCCGAGCGGCACCGAGCCGAAGCTGAAGATCTACATCGACGCCTGCAGCGACACCGGTTCGATCGTGGATCGCCGGGCCGAGACCGACCGCGCCCTCGACGGCATCGAGGCGGCCGCCCGGGAGTATCTCGAGGAGCTCGGCTCGTGACCGCGGGGTCGGAGCAGGATCTCCGCTGGGACGCCGCTCGCACCGCCGCCCACCTCGCGGTGCCGGGTCCCGGCGCCGACAAGTACCTCCGCGGCGTACTCGGCCTGCGCACCGGTTCCGCCGCATACCCGGGTGCCGCGGTGCTCGGCGCGGAGGCCGCCTGGCGCACGGGACTCGGACTGCTGCGCTACGTGCCGCCCGTCGGCGACCCCGAGCCGGAGCTCGGGCTGCCGACGCCCGCG
>CALMSE010000144.1 GCA_937872275.1 uncultured Leucobacter sp.
CCGCGCCGGCCGCCGCGCCTCCCTCCGGGCCCGTCCCGGCCGGGGGCCGCGGCGATCCGCCGCTCCTCGACACCCGCACCGACACGTCGCCGTAGCTCACCTCCGCCTCCGCGAGCCCGCTCTCGTCGAGCTGCGCGACGAGTTCGAGCACCTGCTCCCAGCTCACCGCTGCGTTCGCCTCTGCCGTCATCGCTCCGCTCCCGTCATGACTTCTTGCCCGTCGTCGCGGCGGCGAGGAATCCGAGCAGCCCCGCACCCGGCACCGGCTGCGCCTTCTGCTCCTCGCGCCGCTTCTTCCAGTTGGTCTCGGGTCGCGCCTGCAGCAGCATCACCGCGACCTCGCCGTCGGCTCGGCGCTCGAGCGCCCACTCGATGTCCTGCGGGCAACCGTAGTGGGCTTCGACCCGCAGGCCGATCTCGGCGACCAGCCGCACCTCGTCGTCGCTCAGCGCCGCGACCTCGCGCCGCGCCCGCTCGACCTCGCGCAGCACGACGCCGCGGTGGTCGGCGGCGGGCACGTACTCGTGCCCCTTCTCCGCGATGCGGGCGCTGGTGATGCGGAGATCCGCCTTCGACAGCCGGTACTCGTCGGGCGTCACCTCCCCGGAGACCACCGCCTGACCGAGCCCGTAGCTCGCGTTGATCGCCACCACCGAGCGGTCGCCGGTCGAAGGGCTCACCGTGAACGTCACCCCCGCGACGTCGGCCTCCGCCATGACCTGCACCGCCACCGAGATGCGGGAGGCCGCGGCCCCGTCGGCCGCCTCCATGCTCGAGCGGTAGGCGATCGCCTGGGGGGTGTAGAGACTCGCCCAGCATTCGCGCACCTTCGCGACCACCTCGTCCGCGCCCACGACCCAGAGGAAGGTCTCCTGCTGCCCCGCGAAGCTCGCCGCGTCGCCGTCCTCGTCGACCGCCGAGGATCGCACCGCGACTGCGACGCCCTGCTCGCCCCCGGTGCCCCGCGCCCCCGCGACCGTGCGCGAGAGCTCCAGGTACGCCTCGCGGATCTCCCGCTCGATCGCCGAGGGCAGCGGCCGATCCATGATGAGCGCGGCGGCTCGCTCGTGCGCGGACTGCAGGGCGGAGGCGCCCGCGTCCCCGGCCGCGGCGCCTCGGACGATCTCGCCGAGCTCGTCGCGCAGCGCCGAGGCGTCGCGGAAGTCCTCGAAGGCCGCGACCGTCACCGCGAACCCGCCCGGCACGGGGAGCCCGGCGGCGATCAGCTCGCCGAGGCTCGCGCACTTGCCGCCCGCGATCTCCCGGTCCCCCGCGCGCAGCCGCGCGAAGTCCACCGTGTAGCGCCGATCTCCCATCGCCTACTCCTCGTCGTCCAGGATCGTCACGATACCGTGATCGCCGTCGACGCGGATCCGCTGACCGTTCCTGATGGTCGTCGTGCCGAACCCCGTGCCGACGACGGCGGGCAGCCCGTACTCCCGCGACACGATCGCCGCGTGGCACATGATGCCGCCGATGTCGCACACCGCTCCCCTGATACGGCCGAAGACCGGGGTCCAGCTCGGGCTCGTGACCGGGGCGACGAGGATCTCGCCGTCCTGCACGGTGTCGAGCTGATCCGGCCGCAGCACGATGCGGGCCGGGCCCTCGGCGACGCCGGGCGACCCGCCGAAGCCCTCGAGCGAGCGGCCGCCCGATCCGCCCTCCTGCGCGTCGAGCCAGCGGTCCACCGTCTCGGGGGTGATGCCCCAGAGCATGATGGTCAGCGGCTCGTTGACCTCCTCGGGCACGGGGCCGAGGGCGGGCGGCGGGTTCCACTCGCGCAGCACGGCGTAGATCTCGCGCCGGCGCCGGATGACCTCGGGCCAGTGGAAGGGGCCCTGCGGGCGGGAGGCCGCGCCCCAGGCCATCTGCAGATCCTGCACCGCCTCGACGACCTCGGCCCGGCGCAGCATGAAGATGTCCTCGACATCGCCCCAGAAGCCCCACTCGACGAAGCGCACGCTGAACTCGCGGATCTTGTTCCAGAACTTCGTCATGAACCAGTGCTCGACGTAGAAGTTGTGGTTCTCGACGTAGGGGAAGACGGTGCGCGACAGCGCGAGGGCCGCGTCGAAGGCCGGCAGATCCTCATCGTCGAGCAGCGAGCGGTAGCGGTTCACGATCTCGTCGCGCTCGGCCTGCAGCGCGTCGAGCCCGCGGTCCAGGCTCTCGCCGCGGCGCAGCGCGTCGACGTAGTCCTCGATGCCCTGCAGCGGCAGCGCCATGTCGTCGACCCAGCTGCGGTGGTGGTGGTACATGCCCGAGCCGTACGAGAAGTTGAACCACGGGTCGACGGCGGCGTCGAGGGCGTCGAGCCACTCGCGGCCTGCCTCGTCGGTGCCGAGCGCCTCGCGCACCGCGGCCTCGCTGCGCAGCCCGCGCAGGCGATCCCCCACTCCGAGCTCCTCGGCCTTCCGCGCGAGCTTCCGCAATTCATCGTCGGGGCGGAACAGCAGCACGTCGATGCCCGACACCATGCGCGAGATCGTCTGGTCGTCGATCTCGGGGAAGTGCTGCTTGCAGAGCAGCATGAACTGCAGGTAGGCGGTGTAGCCGAGGTTCAGGAACTCGGAGTGCAGGGTCCAGATCTGGTCGCCGGCCTCGATCGCGCGGTTGTAGTTCGCGAGCAGCAGGTTGCCCTGGGTGGGGCCGTGGGTCTTCAGCACGTAGTCCTGCGACTCGAACTCGCTGAGCGCGGGCACCTCGATCGCGCTCACGGCCTCGATCGCCTCGACCATGCGGCGCGTCCAGTCCTCGTAGAGCGCGTCCCAGTTCTCGAAGTAGTGGCCGGCGCGCACCGCGAACTCCTCGGCGCGGCGCGCCTGGGTCTCGGCGTCGGGCGCCGGAACCGTCGACATGTACGTGTAGCCGTTCACGACCCGCACCTCGAGGCCGAGGGCCGGCGGCAGGGCGAAGACGCGCGCGTTGGTGACTCCGGTGCCGGTGAACGCCCCATCGATCGTGATCTGCGAGAAGGGGAAGGAGACCTCGGGGAAGTGCAGGGAGTTGCGGAACCAGGTCTTCTTCGAATCCTCCTCGCGGCGGCCCTCGATGAACATGTTGTGGTATGCGTACATCTCGCGCCATCCCTCGGCGCCCGCCGGAGTCTCGATCGAATAGGGCGCGGGGAAGCTGCGCTCGGGGCGAGGCGAAGCGGCCGGATCACTGGACATAGTCACTCCTTTGTGAACGTGCTCGATGTACGACGAGTTTGCACCCCGCCGAGCCCCTCCGCCTAGCCCGGCTTCCACTGGGTGGGAAGCAGCTGCCGGATCGCCTCCTTCGAAGCGCGATGCCGGCACTCGCAGAGGGGTTCGCCGGGCCCGGGCGATCGATTTCCGCCCAGTGGGATGCGAGCGCCGTGCGGCGACGGCGCTTCGTGCATACTGAGAGCAATCCGAATGCTGACAAGGAGGTTGGCCGATGAGCCATCACCCGCCATCGACCCCGGGGGCGCCGGACCTGAACCGCGTGAGGGGGATCATGGTCGACATGGACGGCTGCCTCGTGCTCTCGGACAAGCCCGGCGGCGACGACGGCCTGGCTCTGCCGGGCGCGGCCCGGGCGATCGCCGCGCTCCGAGCCGCCGAGTTCCCCTTCGCGATCTTCACCAACGCCAGCTCCCGGCTGCCGAGCACGATCGCGCGCGAGCTGGAGCTGGCCGGCCTCCCGGTCTCCGAGGAGCAGGTGCTCACCCCTTCCGTCGTCGCGGCGAGGGTGCTCGCCGAGCGCCACCCCGGGGCGCCGATCCTCGCATTCGGCGACGAGGGGCTCACCGGCCCGCTGAGCCGCGCCGGCGTTCCCACCGTCGACGTCGAGCGGGCCCTCGCCGAGGGATCGCCCCGGGTCGAGGCGGTCATGATCGGGTGGGACGTCTCCTTCGACCGCCCCAAGATCCAGCTGGCGACCGATGCGCTCAGGAACGGCGCCAAGCTCTACTGTGCCTCCGACGTGCCCGCCTTCGCCTCGCGGGGAAGCAGCACGAACGTCGGCGTCTCCGGCTTCATCGCCGCCGGCCTCCGCCACGTCTCCGGCGTCGACTGGGAGGTCGTCGGCAAGCCCTCCGCCGCAGCGATGGCCGCGATCTCCGATGTGCTCGGAGTCGCCGAGTCCGAGCTGCTCATCGTCGGCGACGATCTCGTGCTGGAGTCGGGCATGGCGCGCGCCAACGGTGCGCAGAGCGTGATCGTGACCACGGGCATGACGACTCGGGAGCAGGCGGAGTCGGCCCCGGAGTCCCAGGCGCCGACGTGGATCGTCGACTCGCTGCACGAGTTCGTGGAGCTGCTGTCGCCCCGGCTCGAACTGCACGCGGCTGCGGCGGGCTGAGGCGGCGTGGCGGGCGGCAGCCGCGAGCCGGGGCGCTCCGTGACCTCGAAGATCCTCGCGATCTTCGAGGCCTTCGAGGCCGCCCCCGGTCCGATGACGCTGGCCGAGATCTGCTCGGCGACCGGCCTTCCCACGTCCACGGTGCACCGGCTGCTGGCCGAGCTGAGCTCGTCCGAGCTGCTGGAGCGCACGAGCAGCGGACGCTACCAGGTGGGCATCCGGCTCTGGGAGCTGGCCCAGAAGGCGGGCCGGCACCTCCGGGAGACGGCGCGCCCCTGGATCCAGGATCTCGCGGCGGTCACGAACCAGGGCGTGACCATCACCGTCCGCAAGGGCCGCGACTCCCTCGTCATCGACCGCGCTCATGGCGATCAGAACCTCGCCGTCACGTCGAAGGTGGGATCCCGCCTGCCCCTGCACGCCTCCGCCGCGGGCAAGGTGCTGCTGGCCTTCGAGACCGAGTGGGTGCGGCGCAACTACCTCTCCGAGCCGCTGCGGAAGCTGACCCCCGTGACCCATGTGGATCAGCGGGAGCTCGAGGAGGAGCTCGCCGCGGCGGCGCAGGACGGCTACGCGCAGAGCCTGCAAGAGGTCCGCGCCGGCGCGAGCGCCATCGCCGTGCCCGTGTTCCACTCCGGCCAGGTCGCCTCGGCCATCTGCATCGTCGCCGAGGCCTCGCGGGTGACCGAGCTGAAGCGCTACCTGCCCGCACTCCGGGCCACCGCGGCGAAGATCGAGAACGCCACCCGGCATCTCTCCCGCGACGCGGTCATCGGCGCCGAGTACGCGGACGGCTCGCTCCCCCAGGACTGACGGCGCGCACGCCGGAGGGGGCCGCCGCGCATGCGCGCGACGGCCCCCTCCGGCGTTGCGATCTCAGCCCATGTAGGCCGCGTGCAGCTTCTCGTCGTCCTCGAGCAGCTCCTTGGGCGCCCCGTGGAACGACACCTTGCCGTTCGAGACCACGAGCGCGTCCTGCGAGATGCCGAGCGCGAGGTGCGCGAACTGCTCGACGAGCAGGATGCCCACGCCGGTCGCCGCGACCGTCTCCAGCACCGGCAGCAGACGCATGAACACCACCGGGGCGAGGCCCAGCGACATCTCGTCGATCAGCAGGTACTTCGGATCGGTGGCCAGCGCGCGGCCGAGCACGACCATCTGCTGCTCACCGCCCGAGAGCAGGCCCGTGGGCGAGGAGATCCGCTTCTCCAGCTCGGGGAAGTAGGAGAGGATCTGCGCGAACCGCTCCTTGTCCCGGCTGGCCAGCTCGATGTTCTCGCGAACGGTGAGGCTCGGGAAGATGGCCCGGCCCTGCTGCACGTGCACGATGCCCGCGCGAGCCCGCTGACGGCGGTTCATCCTGCGGATGTCCTTGCCGTCGACCTCGATCGTGCCGGTGTAGGTGCGGACCAGGCCCGAGACCGCCTCGAGCAGGCTCGTCTTGCCTGCGCCGTTCGGGCCCACCATCGTGGTGATCTCGCCCGGAGCGAGCTCCAGGCTCACCCCGCTGATCACGGGGCCGATGCCGCGATTGACCGTGACGTCTGAAAGAACCAGGCTCATCACTCCACCTTCTCTCCCATGTAGGCCTTGAGCACCTCGGGGTTGCGAAGCACCTCTTCCTGGGCCCCGGAGGCGAGCACGCCGCCGAAGTTCAGCACCACGATCTTCGAGCAGACGCTGCGCACCAGGTCGAGGTCGTGCTCGATCAGCAGCACCGAGATCCCGTACTTCTGCGGAATCTTGCGCAGCTGATTGCCGAACACGATGTGCTCGTCATGCGAGAGGCCCGCGGCGGGCTCGTCGAGCAGCAGCACCAGCGGCTTCGAGGCCACGTTCGCCGCGACCTCGACGATGCGCCGGGAGCCCACGTCGACCACGCGCAGCGGCGTGTGCGACGGCGGGCAGCCGAAGTACTCGAGGACCTCGTCGATCTCGGCGTTCGTCGACCTGCCGTGCGACATCAGGCGCACGTACTGGCCGACGGTCATCGAGCTCGGCACGCGGTCCTGCTGGAAGGTGCGGCGGATGCCCGCGTGCGCGCGCCGATCGACGGCGAGCCCGTCGATGGACTCCCCGTCGAGCACGATCGACCCCTCGTAGCCGGAGATGAAGCCCGTGATCGTATCGATCATGGTCGACTTGCCGGCGCCGTTCGGACCGATCAGGCCCACGACCTCGCGGTCGAAGACGGTGAGGCTCACATCGTCGAGCGCTCGCAGCTCGCCGAAGACGACGCTGACATTCTTCACCTCGAGCAGGGGCTTGCCCGTCGTGGTGAACACCGCGCTGGTCTGCTCCAGATCGACCTCCTCCAGGTGCGCGGAGACCGGCTCGGCCTTCTCCCCGCGTCGCCTGAGCTTTCTGAGGCCCGATCTGATCTGATCGCCCATCGTGGTGTTGGTGGTGAGCGCCTGCACGCCGAGGATGCCGAAGATGATGTTCGCCCATTCCAGCGGAAGGCCGAACTGCTTCAGGATCTCGGGGATGAAGACGAACAGGCACGCGCCCACGAACGCCATGTCGATGTAGTGGGCGCCCACCACGATGCAGAGCACGTAGAGGCCGAGAGAGCTGGCCGTCTGGAACGAGATCCAGTTCACGTAGCCGATCTGCCCCACGGTGAGGCCGCCCGCGAGACCGCCGATGAAGGCGCTCGCGGCGAAGGCGGTGAGCTTGGCGTTGCGCACCTTCGTGCCCGCCGCGGCGGTGCCGCGCTCGGAGAAGGCCACGAAGCGCCACATGCCGCCGAGTCGCCCCTTGCCGATCTGGAACACGACCGCGGCGATGATGATCACCACGATGGCGACGAACAGGAAGTAGAAGCGGTCGCCGCTCTCGTTGGAGGCGATGCCGAAGGGGCGCGCGACCTCCTTGTTCAGCCAGTTGTCGGGGAAGAACACCTTCTGCAGCGTCATGTCGGCCGCGGCCGCGACGCCCAGCGTGATCACCGCGAGGTTCACGCCGCGCAGGCGCAGCGCCGGCAGGCCCACGATGAGCCCGAGCACCGCGGCGACGACGGCGCCGATCAGCATGCAGACGATGAAGGAGAAGCCCCCGAAGATCGTGCCCAGCGGGGTGAGGAGCATGAGGTACTCCATGACCCAGGCGCCGATGGCCGCGAAGGTGAGCTGCGAGAGCGCGATCATGCCCGCGCTGCCGGTGACGATGCCGAGGCCCATCAGCGACACCATGGTGACGAGCACCGTGGTGGAGATGAACACGAAGTAGCTCGGCAGGCCGAAGGTGATCGCGACGGCGAGTACCACCGCGGCGGCGATGATGATCCAGTAACGCGTGCGCTGACGGCGCGCGACGGTGTTAGCGAGCGACATCCCACACCTCCTTCCGTTCGGTCCAGAGCAGGAAGATCACGATCACCAGGATCGGCACCCAGTCCTTCAGCAGCACGATCGAGGGGAACACGCTGAGCAGCCCCTGCACCGCGCCGATGACGAGGCCGCCGATGATGGCGAGGTCCAGGCGCTTGAAGGCGCCGACGAGGGCCGCGGCCGCGCTCGGGATGAGGATCGTGATCATGGAGCTGGCGTCGGCCGCCTGGATGTTGGCGACCACCGCGACGCCGAAGCCGGCGATCAGACCGGTGACGGCCCAGACGCCGAGCTGCAGCCCCATCACGTTGATGCCCATCAGCTCCGCGGCGTCCTGGCGGTCGGACACCGCGCGGAGACGGGTGCCCACCATCGTGTAGCGCAGCACGAGCTTCGTCGCTACGGCCACGACTATCGCCGTGATGGTCGTCACCACGGCGAGCTGCGAGATGGTGAAGAAATCGGTCTGGATCAGCGGCCCCTTGAAGGGCGGCAGCACCGGCTGGGCGCGAGTGCCGAACAGCAGATTCGACAGCGAGTAGAGACCGAGCAGGATCGCGACGGTGGCGGCCGAACGGGCGCTGACCGGGGCGTCGCCCAGCCATTTCGCGATGATGAAGCCGATGATGATCGACAGCAGCATCGCGACGATCATGCCGACGAGCACCGAGCCCCAGGGCTGCATGCCCTTGGGAACGACCCTGATCGCGAGGAAGGCGGCGAACACGCCGACGGCGACCTGGGAGAAGTTCACGACCTTCCCGAGCCGCGACATGATCGTGAGCAGCACACCGAACAGGGCGAAAGTACCGCCCGCAGTGAGCCCCGCCGTCATGGCAAGCAATGGGTTCACATTTGCTCCTTCAGAGGGTGGATAGGAGGCGAATACTCTGGGTGCCGGGCGACGCAGAGGTCGCCCGGCACCCAGAGTAGTTCAGCCGATCAGCTGCTGGGAACCGTGGTGTTCACCCAGCCGTTGTCCGGGCCGATGAACCACGGGCCGAGCGAGGTCCACTCGCCGCTGTTCGCCTCGATGACCAGCGGCCACGCCGCAGCGTTCGGCTGGTGCGAGTCACCGGGGCCGAAGATCCAGGGCATGCCGATCATGCCGCCGGTGTCGAAGCCCTCGGTCATGCCCTTGGCCGCCTCGGTGAAGGAGTCGCGGGTCACCTC
>CALMSE010000145.1 GCA_937872275.1 uncultured Leucobacter sp.
CCCGAGATGGGGAAGTTCTCGACGGCGCGCTGCGTCTGCGCGGCGTAGAGGGCGTTCTTGGGAACGCGCACCTCGCCCATGGTGTCGTGCTCGATGCGGTACTCGACGGCGCTGTGGTCGCTATGCTCGGTGGTCACTGTCTTCCTTTGCTGGTGATGGGTGAGTGTCGAAGTCCAAGGGGACGGATCAGCTGAGCGGCGCCAGCTCGATCGCCAGGGGCCCGACCGCGGTGTAGGGCACGGCGCGGCCCTCGGTCAGGCGGTACTGGCAGCCGACGATGCCGAGCTCGCCGCGGTCGACGGCGTCGCTGATCGCTCGGGAGTTGCGCAGCAGCTCGTTGACCGTGGCCTCGAGATGGAGGCGCCCCACGGCGTTCGCGTCGATGGCGTCGGACTCGGCGTAGGGGGTCTGGCGGTGGTCGCGGTGCCACAGCTGCTGCACGGAGGGCAGGATCGGGGCGAGCGTGTTGCGCACCGAATCGGTGACGGGACTCGGGTTGCGGCCCGACTGGTCGATGGCTGCGGCGACGGCGCCGCACGAGTCGTGGGCGAGCACGACGATGAGCGAGGTGCCGAGGTAGGCGACGGCGTACTCCATCGAGGCGGTGATCGATTCGGCGACGACGTGGCCCATGTTGCGGGCGATGAACAGGTCGCCCAGGCCGCAGTCGAAGATGATCTCGGCTGCGAGGCGCGAGTCGGAGCAGCCGAAGAGCGCGACGTCGGGGGACTGCCGGTTGACGAGCTCGGTACGGCGCTCCACGTCCTGGTTCGGATGCCGCGAGACGCCGCTGATGAAGCGCTCGTTGCCCGCGATGAACGAGTCCCACGCCTGCTGAGGGGTGACTCTCGGGGTGACAGCGCTCATGTCGGACTCCTTCGGCTCGTTGCGTGCGTCGTGCTTCGTGCGGCTATTCGCCGGTCGCGCTCCGGCCCGGATCGGAAGGGGCGTCGCCTACGGTGCCGTCGCCTCCGCCGCTGCCGACGGTGGCGCCGCCGAAGGCCGCCACCTGCGCGGCGAGCTCGCGGATCACCTCCGGCCGGTCGGTGCCGAACACCAGCAGGGTCGTGTCGCCCAGTCGGCCCTCGAGGCCGAAGAGCACGTTCGCGCCGTCCGGGCTGCGCTCCGAGTGGTCGTAGACGGTCCACTCGATGCCGCCGATGGTCTCGGTGCCGGTCGCGGTCTGCTTCTCGAGCCGCTCGGCGATCCACCGCTCGTCGACGGCGGCCCGCTCGGTGTCGAAAGCCTGCACGACCGCGGCGTAGGCCCCGTTGGCGGTCGTGTAGCCGATGTACCAGTACTGAATGCTGCCGTCCGTGCGCAGATCGGCCTGCTTCGCCTTCCACTCGGCGGGCACCTCGGGCACGATGAGCTGCCGGCCGGCGCTCGGCGAGCTCGTGCTCGCGGCGGCGGCGACGTCGACCGAGTAGTCCTCGAAGCCCCCGGTGCCGCGCGGCACCATGAGCACGATGAGCAGCACGGCCCCGAGCGACACCAGCAGGGAGAAGACCAGGTTGTTGACGGTCTTGCGCTGGCGGTACATGCGGCTGTCGTGCGCCTTGCGCGCGGCGGTCTCCGCGGGGGTCTCGGGGCGGCCGAGCTCGGCGACGACGGTGCCGCTCGGTCGTGCCGCGCTCGTTCCCGCCGCGTTCTCGTGCGCCGCGTTCTTCTCCGCTGCCACGGTCAGTCGTCGCCCTCGTCGTCGCTCTGGTCGGCTCCCGCGCCGGCCCGCGCGGCCTCGAGCCGCCTGCGCGCGCCGAGCAGCCACTCCTCGCAGCGCGCGGCCAGCCGCTCGCCCCGCTCCCACAGCTGCAGCGACTCCTCGAGGGTCGCCCCGCCCTGCTCCAGCCGGTTCACCACGGCGATCAATTCGTCGCGCGCCTGCTCGTAGCTGAGCGCGGCGGTGTCGTCGGGCGTCTGGGCACTCATGGGCTCCAGCTTACCCGTACCGCTGCTCGGAATCATCGGGTGCGGTCTCGGCGGACGATCGCTTCGCATCGCGCCGAGAGCTCGGTCGTGGTCGCCTTTCCCCGTGCCGCACGACCACGATCGAGTTCTCGCGATGGTGCGGGGGCTGTGCGGTGACGAGGGACTGTGCGGTACGCGCTGAGTCGCGGCGCGCGGGCAAGAGCGCTGAGGCGGCCGCGATCCCGAGGTCGCGGTCCGTCCTCACCGCGCGTGACCGGCGCTCGTCGCGCCGAGGCGGCCGCCGGCGAGCGAGAGGAGGATAGCGGCGCCAGCCGGCGCCTCGTCCGGGCTTCGCAGCACCTCTCCAGGGGTCCCGTCGGCGCCCTGCAGCTGCGCGATGGCGTAGCCGCGGTCGAGCGTGGCGCGGGGCGAGAGGGCGGTCAGGCGGGCGCGGGAGTGGGCGAGCTCGGCGTCGCGATCCCGGACCTCGCGCTCCGCCAGCTCCGTGCCTCGGGCGATCCATCGAACCAGCTCCTCGGCGCGCTCGTCGACGATGCGCTCCGGCCGGTCGAGCGCGGGCCTCGCCCGCAACTGGGCGATGCGGTCCGTCTCGTGCGCGAGCAGCTGGCCCAGCCTCCCGCTCATGCGGCCCCGGGCCTGGTCGATGACGGCGAGCTGCTCGCCGACGTCGGGCACGATGCGCTTGGCCGCGTCGGTCGGGGTGCTCGCCCGCAGGTCGGCGACCTCGTCGAGCAGGGGGCGATCCGCCTCGTGACCGATCGCGCTGACGAGGGGCGTCGTCGCCGCGGCTGCCGCCCTCAGCACCCGCTCGTCGCTGAACGGCAGCAGGTTCTGGAAGTCGCCGCCGCCGCGCGCCACCACGATGACGTCGACCTCAGGATCGGCGTCGAGCGCCTCGATGCCCGCGGCGACCTCGGCGGCGGCGCGGTCGCCCTGCACGGCGGCGTGGTGCACGCGGAAGCGCACACCCGGCCAGCGCAGCGTCGCGTTGCGGATCACGTCCTTCTCGGCATCCGAGTCGCGCCCCGTGACGAGTCCGATGCATTGCGGGAGGAAGGGGAGCGGGCGCTTGCGGTCGGCGTCGAAGAGCCCCTCCTTCGCGAGCTGCTGCCTCAGCTGCTCGAGGCGCTGCAGCAGTTCGCCGAGACCCACGTGCGACAGCTCGAGCACCTGCACGGTGAGCGAGCCACCCTTCACCCAGAAGTTCGGCTTCACGAGCGCGGTGACGCGGTCGCCCTGCGCGAAGTCGCCTGTGAGGCCGCGCGCGACCGACTGCCAGATCGTGAAGCTCACGGTCGCGTCCTGGCTCAGGTCTTTCAGCTTGCCGTAGACGTGGCCGCCGCGCAGCTGCCACTGGGTGATCTCGCCCTCGACCCAGACCGTGCCGAGGCGGTCGACCCACTCCGCGATCTTCTTGCTCATGAGACCGACGGGCCAGGGCGCCTCGCGGGTCGCCGGGGCGGTGGGGGAGGCCATGCACCCAGCCTAGCTGGCCCGCATCGTGTCGCTTCAGGTGTCGGTTCGGTGCGGCATTCGGCGATTCGGCGCACGAAACCGACACCTGCAGACGAGGTCGGGCCGCGCGGCGCCGCTAGGCTGGGCGCGATGAACCTCACCCCGAACGGCCTGCTGCTGGTCGACAAAGCCGAAGCGTGGACGAGCCACGACGTCGTCGCGAAGGCGCGCCGCGCCATGGGGACGCGCAAGGTCGGCCACGCGGGCACCCTCGACCCGATGGCGACGGGACTGCTGCTCGTCGGCGTGGGGCCCGCGACCCGCCTGCTCACGCATCTGGTGGGCCTCGGCAAGACCTACGAGGCGACGATCCGGCTCGGCATCTCGACCGTCTCCGACGACCGGGAGGGCGAGATCCTCGACACCGCGCCCCCCGCCGAGTTCGAGGCGCTCGCCGCGGAGCCCGGACGCATCGCGGCGGCGGTCGCGGAGCTCACCGGCGAGATCGAGCAGACGCCGAGCGCGGTCAGCGCGATCAAGGTCGACGGGCGCCGGGCCTACGATCTGGTGCGGGCCGGCGAACAGGTCGAACTGCGGAAGCGCCCGGTGACGATCCGCTCGTTCGAGATCGAACCGCCGCGCCTGGCCGAGGCCGAGGGACTGTCGGGCGGGGCGCTGCCGATCGACGTGATCGACGTCGACGCGAGGGTGGAGTGCTCCTCTGGCACCTACATCCGCGCGCTCGCCCGCGATCTCGGTGAGGCGCTCGGCGTGGGCGGGCACCTCACCGCGTTGCGCCGCACCGAGGTGGGCCCCTTCTCGGTGGGCGAGGCCGTCTCGAACGAGGCGCTCGCAGCGGGAGCGGTGGATCCGGCAGCGCTGATCCCTCCCGCCGCCGCTGCCGCGCGTCTCTTCCCCGTGCTCGCCCTCGACGAGGCGCAGACGAGGGATCTCGGCCATGGCAAGCGCCTCGAACTGACGGAGGCGCAGCGCGCCGAGACGCCCGCCGACGCCCCGCTCGTCGCCGCGATCGCGCCCGGCGGCCGGCTGGTGGGCCTCGTCTCGGTGGCCGGCGGGCGCACGAAGGTCGTGACGAACTTCCCGGCGACGGGGGAGGAGGCCTGATGGTCCTCTGGTTCGGGATCGCTCAGATCGCCGTCGCCGCGCTCGCGTCGCTCGTCTGCCTCGCCGGCTTCGCCCGTGGCCGGGCGCCGAACGACTACACCCTGGGCGCGACACTGGTGGTCGGCCTGCTCTTGCTCGCGCAGATCGTCTCCGCGATCATCGCGCCCCTCGCGGGCAACCCGCCGCAGGGCGATCCGCTCGAATTCTGGATGTATCTCGTGACGGCGACCCTGCTGCCCTTCGGCGCAGGGCTCTGGGCCCTCATCGACCGCAAGAGATCGGCCAATCTCGTGCTCTTCGTCGTGAACATCGCGGTCGCCGTGATGATCTACCGCATGCTGGTGCTCTGGGGGTGACCGACGCGGGCGGCGAACGGTCAGCGCCGATGCGACCCGCGCCGGTAAGCTGGGGGCCGTGTCAGCGAACCTTTCCGATGCGCAGCCGGGGGATGTGAAGCCGCGCACCGACGGCCTGGGCCGGGTGCTCATCACGGTGTACCTCATCCTCGCGCTCGCGGCGACCATGCGAGCGGTCTTCCAGATCATCGCCAAGTTCGAGGAGGCGCCGCTCGCCTACTCGCTCTCGCTCGTCTCGGGCATCGTGTACATCGTGGCGACGATCGCCCTCATCAGGCGCCGGGGGGCCTGGCGGATCGTGGCTTGGGTGGCGCTCGTCTTCGAGTTCGCCGGCGTGCTCATCGTCGGCTCGCTCAGCTTCGTCGCCCCCGCGCTCTTCGCCCACGACTCGGTGTGGTCGCACTTCGGATCCGGCTACCTCTTCATCCCGTTCGTGCTGCCGGTGCTCGGCATGATCTGGCTGCGCCGCGACGGCATGCGCCGGCGCGAGACGACCGCCGGGCACGCCGCGGACGCCGAGACGGCCGCGCCCGTCGAGGGCACTGCCCCGACCGGGGGTACGGCTGCGCCAGAGGGCACCTCCTCCTCCGAGGGGACCGGGGCGGAGGCGCGATGATGCTCAGCTACGACTCGCTCCGCGCGATCCCCGTCGCCGCCTTCCCGCGCGGCACCGCGATCGCGATCGGCAAGTTCGACGGCGTGCACCGGGGCCATCAGGCGCTGCTCGCGCGTGCCTGCGAGCTGGCGGAGGAGCACGACCTCGACCCGATCGTCTTCACCTTCACCGAGAACCCGCAGCACGTGCTGCACCCCGAGCTGAGCCTGCCCCCGATCATGAGCCGCCGGCAGCGCCTCGACGCCCTCGCCGACGCCGGCATCGCGGCATGCGTGATGGTGCCCTTCGACGACGAGCTGCTCGCGATGGGCGCCGAGCTCTTCGCGGAGCGGGTGCTCGTGCGGGGGCTGCGCGCGCGGACGGTGATCGTCGGGCCCGACTTCCGCTTCGGCCGCGGCGGCGCGGGCGACGTGGCGCTGCTCGCCGAGCTCGGCGAGCGCCACGGCTTCGACGTCGAGGTGATCCCGGTGGTGCAGGACGAGGAGCTGGGCAGGGTCTCGTCGTCGCGGGTGCGCGAGGCGATCCTGCAGGGCGACGTCGCCCTCGCCGCGCGGATGCTGGGCCGACCGGTCGAGGTTCGCTCCACGGTGGTGCGCGGCGACGCGCGCGGCCGCGAGCTCGGCTTCCCCACCGCGAACCTGGCCGCCGGGATCGAGGGGCTCGTGCCCGCCGAGGGCGTCTACGCGGGCTGGGCCGTGGTGCGCGGCGAGCGGCACGACGCGGCGATCTCGGTGGGCAACAACCCGACCTTCACCCCCGACGCCGAGCCCCGCGTCGAGGCCTACCTCATCGATTTCGAGGGCGATCTCTACGGCGAGCGCATCATGGTGCAGTTCGCCGAGCGCCTCCGCGGCAACATCGTGTTCTCCGACGTCGACGCACTCGTGGAGCGCATGCACGAGGACGTGCGCGAGGCTCGCGCGGTGCTGTCCGGAGAGAACGCATAGCGTTCCTCCGGAATCGCGGTGCGGCCGCTGCGGCGCTGCTGCTCAGCTGCTGGTGCTAGGATCTAGGTAGGCCGCAGCAGCATTCCCTTTCGAGCCGCCGTGCAGCGCACGACGTCGGGCCGAGAGGTCGAGGCGGCCTCGCGGCCCCCCGAGGGGTCTGCGCTTCCTCAGATCAGGAGCTCCATGGCACTCACCACTGCCACGCCCCCCGCCGCATCCAAGGCTCAGGGCAGGTCGAAGGGCACCCGCCCCCAGAGCCGCAAGCGTCACACCCACAACGAGGGCATCATCCCGCTGCTCGCGCGCGCCGTGCGCGAGGTGGAGGCCTCGGCCCAGCGGGGCAAGGCGACCCCGGCGAACCGCACCAAGTTCCACGTCATCGCACTGCTGATGCGCGAGGAACGCGCGCGTGTGAAGACGGAGGAGGGCATCTCCGACTCCGAGCGGGCCGAGACGCTGAAGCGCCTCGACGGCGTCGCCGCGATCCTCGCGAAGACCGCGGCGCGCGATACCAGTCTCATCACCCTGCTCGAGCCGACGGCGACCATCAGCGAGGCGACCCGGGCCCTCAAGCGCAAGATGATCGCTCAGGCCGGCATCGAGCTGCCCGCCGACGAGCCCGAGCCCGAGCCGGTCGCGGCCTACGTGCCGCCCGAGCTCGCCGAGCGCCAGGTCATGCCGCCGCGCATCGAGCAGCGCATGCTGGCGAATCCCTTCCTCGAGCCCGACCTCTCGCACCAGACCAAGCCGACCCCCGTGGTGCGGCTCGCGAACTGGGAGCTGCTCGGCCCGCTGCTCAAGTCGTTCGAGCAGGGCGGCGGCGGCAGCGCCTGCATGCAGCTGCCCGATCCGCCCGTGCCGGATCGCCTGGCCCCCGCGGGTCTCGAGCTCATGGGGCATCAGGCCCGCTTCCTCGCGAGCGTGCGCGACGGGCACCGCAGCTTCCTGCTGGCCGACGAGCCGGGCCTCGGCAAGACCGCGCAGTCGGTGATCGCCGCCTCGGTGGCGGGCGCCTACCCGCTGCTCGTGGTCGTGCCGAACGTCGTGAAGATGAACTGGGCGCGCGAGGCCCTGCGCTGGACGCCGCACCGCCGCGTCACCGTGATCCACGGCGACGGCGATGACATCGACGCCTTCGCCGACGTGTTCGTCGTCAACTACGACATCCTCGACCGGCACCTGAGCTGGATCTCCCGCTTCGGCTTCCGCGGCATGGTGGTCGACGAGGCGCACATGATCAAGAACGTGCAGTCGCAGCGCTCGCGCAACGTGCTGGCCATCGCCGAGAGCATCCGGGAACGGGTGCCGGGCGGGCGGCCGCTGCTGCTCGCGCTCACCGGCACCCCGCTCATCAACGACATCGACGACTTCCGCGCCATCTGGCGCTTCCTCGGCTGGACCGACGCCGACAAGCCCGGGCCGGAGCTCATGGCCAAGCTCGAGAGCAACGGCTGGACGCCGGCCGACGCCGCGTTCTACCCCGAAGCCCGGCAGAGCGTCATCGACATGGGCATCGTGCGCCGTCGCAAGATCGATGTCGCGGCGGATCTGCCCTCCAAGCGCGTGGTCGACCTGCCGGTCGAGCTCGACGACGATCTCGGCCGCAGCATCCGCGAGGCCGAGCTGCTGCTCGCGCAGAAGCTCGTGCAGCGCTTCAACACTCTCAAGGCGGGGCGCATCGGCCGCGAGATGGGCGACGACGCGATCATCCGGATGGTGTGCGCGCAGGAGCTCGAGGAGTCGAACGCCTCGGGCGACGGCATCAACGTCTTCACGATGGTGCGCCAGATCGGTCAGGCGAAGGCGGGGCTCGCCGCCGACTACGCGGCGCAGCTGGCGCACTCCGTGGGCAAGGTGGTCTTCTTCGCGAAGCACATCGACGTCATGGATCGTGCCGAGGCCGCCTTCGCGGAGCGGGGGCTCGGCACCGTGTCGATCCGAGGCGATCAGACGGCCGCGTTCCGGCAGACCCAGATCGACGCCTTCAACACCGACCCCGACGTGGCGGTCGCGGTGTGCTCGCTCACCGCGGCGGGCGTGGGGGTGAACCTGCAGGCCTCCTCCGACGTGGTGCTGGCCGAGCTGAGCTGGACCGACGCCGAGCAGACCCAGGCGATCGACCGGGTGCACCGCATCGGCCAGGAGGAGCCCGTGACCGCGTGGCGCATCGTGGCGGCGCAGACGATCGACGCGAAGATCGCCGAACTCATCGACGCGAAGGCGGGGCTCGCGGCTCGCGCCCTCGACGGGGCGGAGGCGCCCCGCGAGGACGAGGATCCGGTGCAGCTGCTCGCCCTCATGTCGGTGCTGCGGGCGGCGCTGGGCCGCGGATCCGCCTGAGCGGAGGATCCGCGCGCCGGGCGCGCGACCGCAGGCCCTAGTCGGCGGAGCGCTCCGCGGCGTCCCGGTCGGCCTCCG
>CALMSE010000146.1 GCA_937872275.1 uncultured Leucobacter sp.
GCCGCTGCCGGCGCCGCCTCCGCCGGTTGCGCTCACGCGCCGCCTCCGAAGCGCGCCCGGAAGTACGGCCCGGGCACGAGCTCCCGAGCCGTGGGCGCTCCGAGCCGATGCGCCCAGGCGATGGGCAGGTGGGGGTTCTCGAGCGCGGCCCGCCCGATGAAGACGACGTCGGCCTGCCCGCTCGCGAGGATGCCCTCCGCCTGCTCGGCCGAGGTGATGAGGCCGACGGCGCCGACCGGCAGGCCCGCCGTGCGCACCCGGGCCGCGAGCGCCACCTGGTACGAGGGGCCGACGGGCACGCGCACGCCGGGCAGGTTCGCGGCGCTCGACACGTCGACGAGATCGACGCCGTCCTCTGAGAGCCACCCCGCCACCTGCGTCGCCGCGTCGAGGTCGAAGCCGCCCGGGGTCCACTCCGTCGCCGAGATGCGCACGAGGAGCGGCAGCCCGGGATGCGCGGCGCGGATGCCGCGCGCGATCTCCCGCAGCAGCCGCGCCCGGTTCTCGGGGCCGCCGCCGTACCGGTCGTCGCGCTCGTTGCTGAACGGCGAGAGGAACTCGTGCAGCAGGTACCCGTGGGCCGCGTGCAGCTCGACGGCGTCGAAGCCGGCCCGCACGGCACGGTCGGCCGCCGCGAGGAACGCGTCGCGCACGCCCGCGATCCCCTCGGTCCCGAGCGCGTGCGGCGCCGCGAGCCCGCCGAAGGCGATGGCGGAGGGCGCGACCGTCGCCCACCCGCCCTCGGAGGCCGGGACGGAGGCGTCCGGCGAGGACGGCAGCATCGGGTGCACGGATCCCTTGCGACCGGCGTGCCCGAGCTGGATGCCGATCCGCGCCCCGTGCGCATGCGCGACGCCGACGAGCCGCGCGAATGCGCGCTCCTGCGCGTCGTTCCACAGACCTGGGCAGTTCGGGCTGATCCGCCCCTCGGGCACGACGCCCGTCGCCTCGACCATGACGAGCCCGGCGCCTCCGCGCGCGAGCGCACCGATGTGCTGCAGGTGCCAGTCGCCCGGCACCCCCGTCTCGGGGCCCTCGCTCGGGCACGAGTACTGGCACATGGGTGAGATCCAGAGCCGGTTGCGCGTCTCGAGGCCGCGCAGCTCGAAGGGGCGGAAGAGCAGGGGGTCCGGCATGGCTCAAGTGTAGGACGGTGACTCGTTCGGCGGCCGCGTATGCCACGCTTGATAGCGGATCGGAGGTCCCCATGAGTCTCGCCGAGGCGCTCGCCGCCCTGCGCGCCCCCCTCGCCCCGGGTGCGCACCCGGAGCCCGAGGCGATCCTCGAGGCCTTCGAGCGGTGGGCGGGGGAGCGGCTCGGCCTCTTCCTCTACCCGGCGCAGGAGGAGGCGCTCACTGGCATCGCGCTCGGCTCGAACGTCATCCTCTCGACGCCGACGGGCACCGGCAAGTCGCTCGTCGCGCTCGGCGCCCACTTCGCCGCGCTCGCGGAGGGGCGCCGCACCGCGTACACCGCGCCCATCAAGGCGCTCGTGAGCGAGAAGTTCTTCGCCCTCGTCGACGCCTTCGGGGCCGAGAACGTGGGCATGGTGACCGGCGACACGTCCATCAACCCCGGCGCGCCGATCCTGTGCTGCACGGCCGAGATCCTCGCGAACATGGCGCTGCGCGACGCCGCCGTCGACGACCCCGCCGCGGGCGGCATCACCCAGGTGGTCATGGACGAGTTCCATTTCTACGCGGATCGCGAGCGCGGCTGGGCGTGGCAGGTGCCGCTGCTCATGATGCCCCGCGCGCAGTTCCTGCTCATGTCGGCGACGCTCGGCGACGTCACGGCGCTCGCCGACGATCTCGCCCGCCGCACCGGTCGCGACACCGAGCGGGTGACCGGCGTCCTGCGCCCCGTGCCCCTGCACTTCTCGTACGAGGTGCGCGCGGCGCACGAGGTGGTCGAGCTGCTGCTCGCGGGCGGCGGCACGCCCGCGTACCTCGTGCACTTCAATCAGTCGCAGGCGGTCGAGCAGGCGCAGGCCCTCGCCTCGATCAAGCTGGTGGATCGCGCCCGCCGCGACGAGATCGCGTCCGCCGTCGGCGCGTTCAAGTTCTCCACCGGCTTCGGCACGACGCTGTCGAGGCTCGTGCGCGCGGGCGTCGGCGTGCATCATGCGGGGATGCTGCCGCGCTACCGGCGGCTCGTCGAGCAGTTGGCGCAGCAGGGCCTGCTCAGGGTCATCTGCGGCACCGACACGCTCGGGGTGGGCATCAACGTGCCGATCCGCACCGTCGTGCTGAGCGCGCTCACCAAGTTCGACGGGGAGCGGATGCGCAGGCTCTCCGCGCGCGAGTTCCACCAGATCGCCGGCCGCGCCGGCCGCGCCGGCTTCGACACCGAGGGCGACGTGATCGCGCTCGCCCCCGAGCACGAGGTCGAGAACGCGCGCTCCAGCGCCAAGGTCGAGGCGCAGAGGGCGGCGGGCAAGAAGGTGGGCAAGGGGCCGAAGAAGAAGGCGCCGCCGCAGGGCTTCATCGCCTGGAACGAGCAGACGCTCGAGCGTCTCGTCGCATCCGAGCCCGAGCCGCTCGTCAGCCGCATGCGCGTGACGCACGCGATGGTGCTCGGAGTGATCGGCCGCGGCGAGACGCGCGAGGGCGAGGCGCTCGAGACCATGCGCACGCTCGTCTTCGACAGCCACGAGCCTCGCGCGGCGCAGTTCGCCCACGCCCGCACCGCCATCGCGATCTTCCGCACGCTGCGCGCCGCGGGGATCGTCGAGGTGCACGCCGACGAGCGCGGGCAGCGGCTGCTGCGCCTCACCGTCGAGCTGCAGGCGAACTTCGCCCTGAACCAGCCGCTGTCGCCGTTCGCGCTCGCCGCAATCGAGCTGCTCGATCCGGCCGCGGACGACTACGCCCTCGACGTCATCTCGGTGATCGAGGCGACGCTCGAGGATCCGCGGGTGATCCTGCGCGCCCAGGAGCATCGCGCGCGCGGCGAGGCCGTCGCCGCGATGAAGGCGGAGGGCATCGAGTACGACGAGCGCATGGCGCTGCTCGAGGAGGTGACGCACCCGCAACCGCTGAAGGAGCTGCTGGGAGCCGCCTACGAGGAGTACGCGCGCGAGGTGCCGTGGGCGCGCGACTACGAGCTGAGCCCGAAGTCGGTGGTGCGCGAGATGGTGGAGCGGGCCTTCGGATTCCGCGACCTCGTGTCGTCCTACCAGCTCGGCCGCGCCGAGGGGGCGGTGCTGCGCTACCTCAGCGACGCGTTCCGCGCGATCGAGCGCACCGTTCCCGAGCAGGCGAAGACGCCCGAGCTCGAGGGGCTCATCGAGTGGCTGGGCGAGACGGTGCGCCAGGTCGACTCGAGCCTGCTCGACGAGTGGGAGGAGCTCGCGGCGGTCGCGGCTCCGGGCGCTCCGGGGGCTCCGGGCTCCTCGCAGGCGGAGCGGCGCGGAGGCCCCCGCGACGACCTCGCACCGCCCGCGCGCTCCGTCGTCGCCAACGAGCGCGCCTTCACCGTCATGGTGCGCAGCGCGATCTTCCGCCGGGTGCTCGCCGCCGCCTTCGACCGCATGGGCGAGCTCGAGGAGCTCGACGGCCCGCAGGGCTTCGGGGCGGACGCGTGGGGCGACGCCCTCGACGCCTACTTCGACGAGTACGACGAGATCGGCACGGGGCCCGAGGCGCGCTCGGCGGCGCTGTGCGAGATCGATCGGCGATCCGCCCCCTCGGAGGGCGTGTGGCGCTTCCGCCAGGTGCTCGACGACCCGGCCGGCGATCGCGATTGGGCGATCGAGGGCGTCGTCGACCTGGCGGCGTCGGAGGAGGTGGGCGAGGCGGTGATCCGCGTCGAGCGCGTCGGCCCCCATAGCGGGAGCCGCGCCGCGCCGCACCCATCGGATTCATAGGAAAAGCCGGTGGAATGGCCCTGGGACTGAGCGGCCGAAGCCGTTCGGGGGGAGTCCCAGGAGGAGACTCGCGATGATCCAGCAGATGTCATCGAGTGGCGAGAAGACCGGGAAGACCGGCCTGATCAGGCAGATCCGCGTGCTCGTGGTGATCGGCACCCGCCCCGAGACGATCAAGATGATCCCGGTGATCCGCGCGCTGCAGCAGTCGGGCGTCTTCCGCCCGGTGGTCATCGCCACCGGGCAGCACACGGACATGGTCGAGTCGCTCATCGCGCAGGCCGACCTGCGCCTCGACGCGATGCTGCACGCGGGCCGAAGGGAGGACGGTCGGCCGCCCTCGCTCAACGAGCTCGTCGCCCGCGTCATGACGGGCATCGATCGCATCTGGCGGGAGCAGCGGGTGCCCGAGGCCTTCAGCGCCGACGGCCGGCGCACGCCCGAGGGCGCGGCGGCCTGCCTCGTGCACGGCGACACGAGCTCGGCGATGGCCGCGGCCCTCGCCGCCTTCAACCTGCAGATCCCCATCGTGCACGTGGAGGCCGGGCTGCGCACCTCGAACCTGAGCGAGCCCTTCCCCGAGGAGGGCAACCGGCAGATCATCTCCCGCCTGGCCTCCGTGCACTTCGCGCCCACCGAGGCGAACCGCGACAACCTGCTGCGCGAGGGCGTCGAGGCCGAGCGGATCGTCGTGACCGGCAACACCTCGATCGACATGCTGGGGTGGGCGGCCGAGCGGCCCGCGGACTTCGGCCCCGGCCTCGAGGCGCTCACCGCCGGCCGGGGCCGCCGCCTCGTGCTCGTCACCGCTCACCGGCGCGAGAACTGGGGTGCGGGGCTGCGGGGCATCGCGAGCGCGATCGCGCGGCTGAGCGAACGGTATCCCGACGTCGACTTCGTCGTGCCCATGCACCCGAACCCCGTCGCGCGCGGCCCGCTCGTCGAAGCGCTGGACGGGCGGGACAACGTCCTCCTCGTCGAGCCCCGCGACTACTTCGCCTTCGTGCAGCTCACGACGGCCGCGAGCCTCATCATCACCGACTCCGGCGGCGTGCAGGAGGAGGCGCCGGCCTTCGGGATCCCGGTGCTCGTGACCCGCGGGGTGACCGAGCGCGAGGAGG
>CALMSE010000147.1 GCA_937872275.1 uncultured Leucobacter sp.
TGGTGAACTGCGAATGCTCGTCGAAGGCCTCGAAGGCCGTGATGATCTGCACCGCCACCTTCGCCCGATTCGGCCATTCGATGGTGCGCCAGTGCGGCAGTCTGCTGGTCATGCTCTCTTTCCTCTCATTGTTCGATCCGGGCGCTCCGAGGAGGTGCGCCCGATTCCGTCTTCGGTGCGGGCGTTCGGCTCAGTTCTCCTCGCGCAGGCTGCGGACGCCGCCGTCGATGGTGAGCGTCTCGCCCGTCATCCACTCCGATTCGTCCGAGGCCAGGTAGACGGCCGCCAGGGCGATGTCCGACGGGCGCCCGATGCGGCGCAGCGGGATCGAGGCGGTGATCTGCTCGCGGGCGCCCGGCTCGGCGATGATCGGCGCGGTCACGGGGGCCTCGATGAAGCCGGGCAGGATCGCGTTGGAGCGGATGCGGTGGGGCGCGCCCTCCGCCGCCACCTGCAGGCTCAGCCCCAGGATCCCGGCCTTCGCGGCGCTGTGGCCGGCGCTCGAGCCCGGGGTGCGCACCGGTACGGGCATGCCCTGCACCGCCGCGGTGGATGAGGTGGAGACGATGCTGCCGCCGCCGCCGCGGACGAAGTGCGGCCAGGCCGCCCGGATCGTGTCGAAGACCATGATGAGCTCGCCGCGGATGGTGAATTCGAAGGCCTCGAGCGCATCGGGATCGCCGATGCGGCGCATCCGCACCGCTGCGGCGTTGTTGTAGAGCACGTCGATACGACCGTGACGACCGACGCCCTCCTCGATCCAGGCCGCGGGTGCGCCCGGGGCCATCAGGTCGACGGGGTGCTGCGAGCTCACCGTTCCGTATCCGGGCTCGTGAGCCGCAGCCGCGAGCGCGAGGGTCTCCTCGGCCCCGGCCGCGTCGAGGTCGCAGCCGAACACCGTGGCCCCCTGGCGGGCGAACTCGAGCGCCGCCTCGCGGCCCTGGCCGCCGGCGATGCCGGTGATGAAGGCGATCTTTCCGGCGAGTCGGCCCTGAGCGGCCGAGGTCGTCTCGTTCATGCGGTGACTCCGATCGGGGCGGGGGGATGGGTCCGGGCGCGGAGCGCGGGGCCCGGAGGAGCGAGCTCCGAGCTGAGGTCGAGCAGGGGGAGCAGCAGGTCCGCGACGCGATACGCCTCCTCGAGGAAGGGCGGCGCCCAGAGGATGAAGCGGTCGATGCCGGCGAGCTCCTGGATCTCCCGCATGCGCTCGGCGACCTGCTCGGCCGAGCCGATCAGCATGGCCCCGGGCAGGGGAAGGGCGCGGATGAGATCGAGGCCGAGGCGCTCGATGGGACCGTTCCAGAGGTTGGGGTAGAACTCGAGATCCCGCGGCTCGGGCAGCCGGCCCTCGGTCACCGCGTCGAGGCAGCGCCGCTGGCGGTCGTCGAGCTCGGACCGGTCCACCTCGATCGCCGCCCGGTAGCCGATGTTCGAGCGGACGGTCTCGAGCGGCATGCGCGCCAGGCGCCGACGGGCCGCCTCCCACGCCTCCTCCTCCGTCTCGCGGACGAGCACGCCGAGCGACACCCCGAAGTGGGGCACCCGCAGGCCGCCTGCCAGCGCGAAGTCGCGCGCGGCCCGGGTGCGCTCGGCCATCTCCTGCGGAGTGCCCGCCGCGGGCAGGTAGGTGTCCACCAGCGGGACCACGGCGCTCAGGCCCGCGGGTGAACCGCCCGCGCCCCACAGCGGCGGATGGGGCGTCTGCACCGGCTCGATCCCGAGCAGATGCTCGGGATGGTCGATATCGAAGTACTTGCCGTTCGCGGGGCTTCCGCCCGCGTAGAGCTCGGCGAACGACCGCCAGTACTCCTCCAGCATGGCGTAGCGCTCCTCCTTGTCGAAGTGCAGCCCGTGAGCGGCCATCGTCAGCGGATTGCTGCCGACGATGTTGAGCATCAGCCGGCCCTCCGAGAGATGGTCGAGGGTGAGCGCCTGCAGCGCGAGCTGGGTCGGTGTGACGACTCCGGGGTAGGTGGCGATGAGGAACCGCATCCGGCGGGTCCGGGTCGCGGCGGCCGCGGCGATGGCCCAGGGATCGTAGGCGCCGGGCACGCCGATGGCCATGAGCGCGCCCGAGAACGGCAGATTGTCGATCGCGCACGCCACCTGCAGCAGCCGCTGCGGATCCCAGCGCCAGCGGCGTCCCGGATCCCAGGGGAACTCGCCGTCGGTCTCTCCGCCGAGGGTCCAGAAGACGTCCATGCTCATGATCCGCTGCTCTCCTTCGAGCCGCCCGGAGTCGGCGGTGCGATGACCGCCGACTCGCCGTCGAGATGCTGCCGCAGCATCCGGCGACGGCGGCGACGGCCGAAGACCTGATCCCCGAGCACGGCGGCGACGAGGATGACGCCGGTCACGACCTGCTGCCAGAAGCTCTGCACGCCGGCGAGGCTCAGGCCGTTCTGCAGGATGCCGATGAAGAGCACGCCGAGCGCGGTGCCGCCGACGCCGCCGACGCCGCCCGCGAGGGCGGTGCCGCCGAGCAGCACGGCCGCGGCGGCCTGGAGGGGGAGCTCGATGTTGACCTGGGGCGAGGCGGCGCCGATGCGCCCGACGGCGATGATGCCCGCGAGGGCCGCGCACCCGCTGACGATCGCGTAGACGGAGACGATCGTGCGCGTCGAGCGGATGCCGGAGAGCCGCGCGGCGGTGATGCTGCCGCCGACCGCGTACATGTCGCGCCCGAAGAAGGTTCGCGACTGCACGAACAGCGCGACCAGGAAGACGATCAGCATGATCCAGACCGGGGTGGGCACGCCCAGCGTGAAGGTGACGCCGATCCAGCGGATGAGCGGATCGGAGATGTTGATCGTCTCGGTCTCGGACCAGAGATTCACGATGCCCGTGTACGCCGTCATGGTCGCGAGCGTGACCACGAAGAACGAGAGCCCCAGTCTGCCGATCAGCATGCCGTTGATCAGGCCGCCGAGCACGACGCCTCCGACGACGCAGACGATCACCGCGGCCCAGGCGGGCACGCCTGCGGTGAGCATCTTGCCGAGCGCGATGGCGGAGAGCGCCGCGACCGCTCCGACCGACAGATCGAAGCCGCCAACGATCGTCACGAAGGTCATGCCCATGGAGACGATCCAGACCACGGCGATCGAGGTGAGCAGGTTGGTGAGGTTCCGGCTCACGAAGAAGTTCGGGAGCAGGAATGAGAAGGCGGTGAACATCACCACGACGAGCACGAGGACCGGCCGGAAATTCCCGGTCATCGCCCAGACCCTGCTGAGGTGAGTGCTAGTCTTCGCGGTCATAGAGGGCTCCTCCTGTGTAGAGTCCGAGTTGGAATTCGTCGGTGATCGAGGCGTCGAGATCGGCGACCACGCGGCCGCTCGCCAGCACGACGATGCGGTCGCAGAGCTCGAGCAGCTCGGGGTTCTCCGACGAGGAGACGAGGATGGTGGTGCCGGTGGCGGCCGCTGCCCTGAGCAGGGTGTAGATCTCGCGCTTCGCGGAGACGTCGACACCCCTGGTCGGCTCGTCCAGCAGCAGCACGGTCGAGCCCGCGACCGTCCATTTGCCGAGCGCCACCTTCTGCTGCCCGCCGCCGCTCAGGGTGCTGACGGGCACGTCGGGGCCGTCGGCCTTGACCTGCATGGCCGCCATCGCCTCCTCCACGAGAGCGCGGACGCGCGGGACCCGGGGGGAGCTCAGACGCGGCCTGGTCATCGTGGCGGCCATCGCCATGTTGTCGCCGATCGAGCGCTTGAGCACGAGCCCCTGGGTCTTCCGGTCGGGCGGCAGGTAGCCGATCCCGCTCGCGATCGCGGTGCGCGAGTCGCGCGGCGTGTACGGCTCGCCGTCGAGCAGCATCGTGCCCGAGTCCGCCTGCCCGACGCCGAAGAGGGTCTCGAGCAACTCGGAGCGGCCGGATCCGGTGAGCCCGGCGAGCCCGACGATCTGACCGGGGGCGACCTGGAGGCTGATGCCCTCGAAGACCCCGGTGAGCGTGAGGTCCCGCACCTCGAGCGCGTGATGGCCCGTCGCGGCCGTGGCGGGCCTCGGCAGTGCGTCGGCCACCACGGCGTCGACCGGATGGCCGACCATGGCGTCCACCAGCGTCTCCGCGGTGAAGGCCGAGGCCGGGCCCGTGGCGACGGTGCGGCCCTCGCGCAGCACGGTGATCTCGTCGGCGATCTCGAACATCTCCGGCATCCGGTGGGAGACGAAGATCACCGAGACGCCCTGAGCGGTGACCGCGCGCACCGCGGCGAAGAGGCCCTCCACCTCGCGCCGCCCCAGCGAGCTCGTCGGCTCGTCGAGGATCAGGATGCGCGCGTCCATGGACAGCGCCCGTGCCACCTCGACCATCTGCTGGCGGTCGGGGCTGAGCGTGCCGACGAGCGCGGCCGGGTCGAAATCGACCCCGAGACCCGCGAGGATCTCCGCGGCGACCTGCTCCGTGCGCCGCCAGTCGATGCCGAGTGGGCCGCGCGCGAGCCGGCGCCCCATGAGGACGTTCTCGGCCACGGTCAACTGCGGCGCGAGCGCCGTCTCCTGGGAGACCATCACGATGCCGCGGGCGATCGCCTCCGACGGAGTGCCGAGCTCGACCGCTTCGCCGTCGAGCAGGACCTCGCCGGCATCGGGCCGCTGCTGCCCCGAGAGCACTCCGAGCAGCGTGGACTTGCCGCAGCCGTTCTGTCCGATCAGCCCGAGCACCAGCCCCGGGCGGCCGATCGTGAGATCGGCCCCCCGGAGCGCGTGGACCCCGCCGTAGCGCTTCTCGATGCCGCGCAGTTCGAGCAGAGGAGGCTCGCCGCGATCACGAGTCGAGGTCATCGAGGATCAGCCCCCGATCCCGACCACGGAGTCGGCGTTCTCGGCGGTGACGAGAACCGGCGCCGGGACGATCTGCTTCGGCAGCGGCAGGTTCTGCTCGGTCAGGAGGTTGTAGAGCCCCCAGATCTGCTGGACGCCGATCTGCTTGGTGTCCAGCAGGACGGTGCCGGTGGCGCTGCCCTCCTTGATGAGGTCGATCGTCGCCTGCTCGCCGCTGTTGCCGTAGACGAGCACGTCGGTGATGCCCGCTGCGAGCAGCGTGTTCGCGGCGGCGGCGGCGGCGGGGTCGTTGTAGGTGAAGATGACCTTGACGTCGGGGTTGCGCGTGAGGATGGTGTTCGTCGCGTCGGCCGCGGCCTCGGAGGTGTCGCCCTGCGCGTCGACGCGCTCGGTGAACTCCAGGCCGAACTCGTCGGCCCAGTGCTCGGCGCGACCGATCGAGTACTGCAGCAGCGGCACGGGGATGTTCACGCCGATCGTGGCGTACTTCGCTCCGGGCGCGAGGCTCGCCGCGTGCTGGGTCACGAGGTAGCGCGGGTAGTCGACGCCCTGCAGCACCGCCGAGGTGTAGCTCGGCAGCAGTTCCTCGCCGGCCTGCGGCGGGGTGTCCTGCCCGATGACGGGGATGCCCAGGCTCGCGGCCTCCTCGAGGCAGGGCCCCAGCGCGGAAGGATCGACCCCGTAGACGGCGATGGCGTCGACGCCCTGCGCGATCAGCTGGTTGCACTGGCTGACCTGGTTGTCGACGTTCAGTCCGGCGTCGAGGCCGATGAACTCGCCGCCGAGGCGCTTGGTCTCCGCCTCGCCGGCCTCGTAGACGGCCTTCACGAACGGGTTCGCGAGTGTCGGAGTGAGCCAGCCGACGGTGAAGGCGTAGCCCTCCTTGATCTCGGGCTCGCCGTAGGCGGCGTCGAGCCCGCCTTCCGCGCCGTCGAAGGCGACATCGGGCGCCTCGGCCGACGTGCCGCCGCCGGTCTCGGGCGCGGTGCTGCCGCCTCCGCCGGAGGCGCAGCCGGTGAGCGCCAGGGCCGCGATGGCCACCATGGCGGCGAGCGCGGATGTGGTGTGCTTCATGGTTTCGGTTCCTTATCGTCTGGGCGATGAGCCGGTTCGGTACGGAGCGCCTGGGGCGGTCAAGCCGGTGATGCAAAGGTCGGCGCGGGAGGGATGACGCGGCTTGCCGCAGAGGTCTATCACTGTCAACACTGATGTGTTAGCACCTCTAACAAAGATTTATAACACATGCCTTCGAGGTCCGAAAGGCCGATGTTCCGAGTTGTTACTCGACCGACGCGTCTTCGTCACACTCCGCCGGGCGAATGGCCTCCGATCGGCGCAACTATGATTCGTATGTGAGCACCAGCGAGAAACCCAGCACCGCCGATCGCATCGTCCGGGCGGCTGCGGCGCTGCTCGCCGAGGGCGGACGCGATGCCGTCTCCACGCGCACGGTCTCCCAGGCGGCCGGGGTGCAGACCCCCACCATCTACCGTCTGTTCGGCGACATGCGGGGCCTCTTCGACGCGGTGGCGAGCTACGGCTTCGCCGAGTACCTCGCGACCACGCTGCTCCCGGAGGGTCCGGTCGACCCGCTCGACGAGCTGCGCCGCGGCTACGACATGCACGTGGAGTTCGGCCTCACCAACCCGGGCATCTACAAGCTCATGTACGGCTCCCCGAGCCCCGGGGTGCAGGCCGAGTTCATGCGCGACACGCTGCGCACCCTGGAGCAGCGGGTGGAGAACGTCGCCCGCGCGGGGCTGCTCCGCGTCAGCATCGAAGAGGCGGTGCTGATGATGCACTCCGTGGCCTCCGGGGTGACGATGACGCTGCTCGGCCTGTTCCCCGAGCAGCGCGACCTCAGCATCATCGAGACGAGCCGGGAGGCGACGATCGCGGCGATGACCGTGCCCGGGACCGAGGTGCTGCAGAGCCCTCGGGATCCGGTGGCCGAGGGCGCCATCACCATCGACGCGCATCTCGACGGGCTGCAGGACGTGCTGTCGGACGGCGAGCGGGCGCTGCTCGCGGAGCTGCTCGCCCGCATCGCCCGCAGAGCGCCCCGTGCCGCAGCGGAGTGACGCGTCGCCCACCGGTTGCTCGCCCGGAGGCCGGGCGGCCTGATAGGCTGAGCGAAATCGTGAATATCGGCTGACACGTCGCAGCGGGAGAGTCCGGCCCGAGCCGGCGCCGTAGGAGCAATCCCTCCCCGGGAATCTCTCAGGCACCCGTACCGCTGCGATCGGTTCCTCGGAACCACGGCAACTCTGGAAAGCTGCGGGCCCGCCCGCACACCGACGGTGCAAGGCGCCCTCCGCCGCGAGGCGCGCCGAATCTCTCAGGTCACGTACAGAGCGGGGAGGATCCCTCGCCCGGTCGCGCATGCGACCACGACCTCGGAGATCCCCTTGCGCACCATCCCCTCACGCTCCTTCGCCGACCGCCACATCGGCATCGCCTCGGACGCGGATCGGCAGGCCATGCTGGCCGCCCTCGGCTACGACACCCTCGACGCCCTCGTCGACGCGGCCGTGCCTGCGAGCATCCGCAGTTCCGCTCCGCTCGAGCTGCCGCCGGCCCGCAGCGAGGAGCAGATCCTCGCCGACCTGCGCGCGCTCGCCGACAAGAACGTGGTCAAGACGCAGCTCATCGGCCAGGGCTTCTCCGGCACCTGCACGCCGCCGGTGATCCTGCGCAACGTGCTCGAGAGCCCGTCCTGGTACACCGCCTACACCCCCTACCAGCCCGAGATCTCGCAGGGCAGGCTCGAGGCGCTGCTCAACTTCCAGACGATGGTCGCCGACCTCACCGGGCTGCCCGTCGCGAACGCGTCGATGCTCGACGAGGCCTCGGCCGCCGCCGAGGCCGTGCTGCTCATGCGCCGCGCGAACAAGACCGCGGCCGATGCGAAGACCGTGCTCGACGCGAGGCTGTTCCCGCAGACCATCGCGGTCGTGAAGGGCCGCGCGGAGGCGCTCGGCTTCGAGGTCGTGGTCGCCGACCTCCCCCGGGGCCTGCCGGAGGGGCCCATCTCGGGCATCGTGCTGCAGCAGCCCGGCGACGACGGCTCGGTGGCGGATCACTCCGGGATCATCGCCCAGGCGAAGGAGCGCGGTGCGATGGTCGCGGTCGCCGCCGACCTGCTCGCGCTCGCGCTCATCGTCCCCCCGGGCGAGCAGGGCGCCGACATCGCCGTGGGCAACACCCAGCGCTTCGGGGTGCCCCTCTTCTTCGGCGGCCCCCACGCCGCCTACCTCGCGGTGCGCGAGGGCCTGGAGCGCTCGCTGCCCGGGCGCCTCGTCGGCGTGTCGAAGGACCAGGAGGGCCGCCCGGCCTACCGGCTCGCGCTGCAGACCCGCGAGCAGCACATCCGCCGGGAGAAGGCCACGAGCAACATCTGCACGGCGCAGGCCCTGCTCGCGATCACGGCGTCGATGTACGCCGTCTACCACGGGCCCGAGGGGCTCCGGGCGATCGCCGAGCGCACCCACGCGCACGCCCGCTCCTTCGCGGCGGCGCTCGAGGCCGCCGGCGTCGAGCTCGCGGCCGACTCCTTCTTCGACACCGTCCGGGCCCGCGTGCCCGGCCGCGCCGACGCCGTCATCGCGGCGGCGAGCGACGCCGGCCTCAACCTGCGCCGCATCGACGAAGACACCGTGAGCGCCTCCTTCGACGAGACCACCACCGACGAGATCGTCGTCGCGGCCGCCCGCGCGTTCGGGGCCGAGCCGCCGGCCGACTCCGCGATCCGGCCCGGCGACTACGGCTTCCCCGCCGGGCTCGTGCGCACGAGCGCCTACCTCGAGCACCCCATCTTCAACACCGTGCGCTCGGAGACGCAGATGCTGCGCTACCTGCGCCGCCTCTCGGATCGCGACCTCGCACTCGACCGCACGATGATCCCGCTCGGCTCCTGCACGATGAAGCTCAACTCCACCGCCGAGATGGAGTCGATCTCGTGGCCGGAGTTCGCGAACATCCACCCCTACGCCCCCGCGTCGCAGACCGAGGGATGGCGCGAGCTGATCGCCGATCTCGAGCGCCGCCTCGTCGAGATCACCGGCTACGCCGGCATCTCGCTGCAGCCGAACGCCGGCTCGCAGGGGGAGTACGCAGGGCTCCTGGCGATCCGCGACTACCACCTGGCGAACGGCGACCGCGAGCGCGACGTCTGCCTGATCCCCGCCTCCGCGCACGGCACGAACGCGGCCTCGGCCGTGCTCGCGGGCATGCGCGTCGTCGTCGTGAGGAACACGGAGGCCGGCACGATCGACATGGCCGATCTCGAGGCGAAGATCGAGGCGCACCGCGCCGAGCTCGCCGCCATCATGATCACCTACCCCTCGACCTACGGGCTCTACGACGCCGACGTGCGCGAGGTCTGCGAGAAGGTGCACGGGGCCGGCGGCCAGGTCTACATCGACGGTGCCAACATGAACGCGCTCGTCGGCCTCGCGAAGCCGGGCGAGTTCGGCGGCGACGTGTCGCACCTCAACCTGCACAAGACCTTCGCGATCCCGCACGGCGGCGGCGGCCCCGGCGTCGGCCCGGTGGCGGTCGCGGCGCACCTCGTGCCGTACCTGCCGGGGGATCCGACCACCGGCGCGGAGTACGCGACGGCCGGGGGAGTGCCGGTCGTGTCGACGCTCTTCGGCTCCGCCGGGGTGCTGCCCATCTCCTACGCCTACATCGCCATGATGGGGGCCGAGGGACTCGCTCTCGCCACCGAGTCGGCGCTGCTCAGCGCGAACTACATCGCCGCGCGGCTGACCGCGCACTTCCCCGTGCTCTTCACCGGCAACGCGGGCCTCGTCGCCCACGAGTGCATCCTCGACCTGCGCGAGCTGACCGCCGCGTCGGGGGTGACCGCGGAGGACGTCGCGAAGCGCCTCATCGACTTCGGCTTCCACGCGCCCACCCTCGCCTTCCCCGTCGCGGGCACGCTCATGGTCGAGCCGACCGAGTCGGAGGACCTGGCCGAGATCGAGCGCTTCATCGAGGCGATGATCGCGATCCGCGGCGAGATCCAGGCGGTGATCGACGGCGCCTACCCGATCGAGGAGTCGCCGCTGCGGAACGCGCCGCACCCCGCGGCCGTCGTCGTCAGCGACGAGTGGTCGCGGCCCTACACCCGCGAGCAGGGCGCCTTCCCGGTCGAGCGACTGCGCGTCGACAAGTACTTCCCGCCCGTCTCGCGCATCGACGGGGCGTTCGGCGATCGCAACCTCGTCTGCGCCTGCCCGCCGATCGAGGCCTTCGAGAACTGAACCGCCGAGCATCGAGAGGATCGACCATGACGAAGCACACCGCCCTCCACGCCGAGCACGAGAAGCTCGGCGCCAGCTTCACCGACTTCGGCGGCTGGGACATGCCGCTGAAGTACGGCAGCGAGCTCGCCGAGCACCGCGCCGTGCGCGAGGCCGCGGGCCTCTTCGATCTCTCGCACATGGGCGAGGTCAGGGTCGAGGGGCCCGACGCCGCGAGGTTCCTGAACACCGCGCTCGTCGGCAACCTCGCCGTCGTCAAGGTCGGCAAGGCCAAGTACTCGCTGATCTGCGACGAGCGGGGCGGCATCATCGACGACCTCATCAGCTACCGGCTCGCCGACGACCGCTACCTCGTGGTCCCCAACGCCGGCAACGCGCCCATCGTCTTCGCCGCGCTCCGAGAGCGCGCGGCCGGCTTCGACGTCGCCGTGACCGATGCGTCGGCCGGCACGAGCCTCATCGCGGTGCAGGGCCCGAACGCCCTGGCGATCCTGCGCGGGCTCGTGCCCGAGGCGCAGCGCTCGCTCGTCGACGACATGCCCTACTACGCGGCCGACGAGGCCACCGTCGCCGGCACCGGCGTGCTGCTCGCGCGCACCGGCTACACGGGTGAGGACGGCTTCGAGCTCTACGTGCCGAACGAGCAGGCGGCCGGGCTCTGGACGGCGCTGCTCGAGGCCGGCGAGGCCCACGGGCTGGTGCCGGCCGGCCTCGCCGCACGCGACTCGCTGCGCCTCGAGGCCGGCATGCCGCTCTACGGCAACGAGCTCGGTCTCGACACGACCCCTTTCGAGGCGGGCCTCGGCCCCGTCCTCTCCTTCAAGAAGGAGGAGGCCTTCGTCGGGCGGGCCGCGCTCGAGGCGGCGAAGGAGGCGGGTCCGGCGCGCGTGCTCGTCGGGCTCACCGGCCTCGGTCGGCGGGCCGCACGCGGCGGCTATCAGGTGTTCGCGGGCGACCGCGAGATCGGCGTCGTCACGAGCGGGCAGCCCAGTCCCACGCTCGGCCGCCCGGTCGCTCTCGCCTTCGTCGATCCGGTATTCGCGGAGCCCGGCACCGCGCTCGAGATCGATCTGCGGGGCAAGCGCGAACCCTTCGAGGTCGTGCCGCTGCCGTTCTACCGCCGAACGGCCTGAATCGGCCGAATCGTCGCACAATCGGCAACACCCCGAGCCCTACGGCCCGACACCCACCAGTATGGATCCTGCGCCCGGCCGGATCCGAGCGAACACGAAGGAAGCAATCATGAGCAAGATCAACGCCAGCCTGCGCTATTCGGCCGAGCACGAGTGGATCGACGACCGGACCCCCGCGACCGTGGGCGTGAGCCAGGTGGCGGCCGACGCGCTGGGCGACGTGGTCTACGTGGAGCTGCCCGCCGTGGGCGCGAGCCTCACCGCGGGCGAGGTCTGCGGCGAGATCGAGTCGACGAAGTCGGTCTCGGAGCTCTTCACGCCCGTGAGCGGCACGGTCGTCGAGGTCAACGAGGCCGTCGTGGCCGACCCGGCGCTCGTCAACGCCGACCCCTACGGCGAGGCGTGGCTCTTCCGGGTCGAGGTCACCGCCGAGGGCCCCCTGCTCTCGGCCGAGGAGTACGCGGCGCAGAACGGGGAATCGGTGTGAGCGCCTCCGCTCAGCTCGTCTCGCCCTCGCTGACGCAGCCGATCGGGGAGCTGGACCCCGAGGTCGCCCGGCGCATCGATGCAGAGCTGGCCCGGCAGCGCCGCGGCCTCGAGATGATCGCGTCGGAGAACCACACCGCCGAGGCCGTCATGCAGGCGCAGGGCTCCGTGCTGACCAACAAGTACGCCGAGGGCTACCCCGGTCGCCGCTACTACGGCGGCTGCGAAGAGGTCGACGTCATCGAGACCCTCGCGATCGAACGGGTGAAGACGCTCTTCGGAGCCGCATTCGCGAACGTGCAGCCCCACTCGGGCGCGCAGGCGAACGCGGCCGTGATGCACGCCCTGATCCGCCCCGGCGACACGATCCTGGGCCTCGATCTCGCGCACGGCGGGCACCTGACGCACGGCATGCGGCTCAACTTCTCGGGCCGCCTCTACGAGGTGGTCGCCTACGGCGTCGACGAGTCGACGTACCGGGTCGACATGGACGAGGTCGAACGGCTCGCGCTCGAGCATCGCCCGAAGCTCATCATCGCCGGGTGGTCCGCCTACCCGCGCGTGCTCGACTTCGAGCGCTTCCGGGCGATCGCCGACTCGGTCGGGGCCTACCTGATGGTCGACATGGCCCATTTCGCGGGTCTGGTCGCGACGGGCCTGCACCCGAGCCCCGTGCCGCACGCCCACGTCACCACCTCGACCACGCACAAGACGCTCGCGGGCCCCCGCGGCGGCCTCATCCTCACGAACGACGCCGAGATCGCGAAGAAGGTGAACTCCGCGGTGTTCCCCGGCCAGCAGGGCGGACCCCTGGAGCACGTGATCGCAGGCAAGGCGGTGGCGTTCAAGATCGCCGCGAGCGAGGAGTTCGCCGATCGTCAGCGGCGCACGGTCATCGGCGCCCGCATCCTCGCCGAGCGGCTCACCCGCTCCGACGTCGCCGAGCGCGGCATCAGCGTGCTCACCGGGGGCACCGACGTGCACCTCGTGCTGGTGGACCTGCGGCACTCGGCGCTCGACGGGCAGGCCGCCGAGGATCTCCTCGCCAGGGTCGAGATCACGGTGAACCGCAACGCGGTGCCCTTCGATCCGCGCCCGCCGATGGTGACGAGCGGGTTGCGGATCGGCACGCCGGCCCTCGCGACGCGCGGTTTCGGCGACGCCGCCTTCGCAGAGGTCGCCGACATCATCGCCGAGGCGCTCATCGCCGGCACGCAGGACGGGGGCCCGGATCCCGCGCTCCTCGGCGCGCTGGGGAACCGGGTGCGCTCGCTCGCCGAGGCCCATCCGCTCTATCCGGAGCTGGCCCCGCTCGCGTAGGGCCCCGCCATGGCCATCAGCGTCTTCGACCTCTTCTCGGTCGGCATCGGGCCCTCGAGCTCGCACACCGTGGGCCCGATGCGCGCCGCCCGGGCCTTCGCATCGGCCCTCAGCCGGGGCGGGCTCGCGGGCGCGGTCGCCGGTCTCCGGGTCGACCTCTACGGCTCGCTCGCCGCGACCGGCAGCGGCCACGGCACCTTCTCGGCCGTGCTGCTCGGCCTCGAGGGCTGCGACCCCGGGGAGCTGCTGCCCGAAGAGGCGGACCGTGCGCTCGCGCGCATCGAGCGCACGGGCGAGCTCCGCTTCGCCCGTCTGCTGGACGAGGAGGCGCGGGCGATCCGCTTCGGCGCCTCCGACATCGTGCTGCATCCGCTCACGGTGCTGCCCCGGCACAGCAACGGCATGCGCTTCGCGGCGTTCGACGCCGACGGGGGCGCGATCGAGGAGCAGACGTACTTCTCGGTCGGCGGGGGGTTCATCGTGCGCGAGGGCGCCGAGGGAGAGGTGCTGGAGCGGCTGGAGCAGACGCTCGCCGAGCAGCCCTACCCCTTCACGACGGCCGCGGAACTGCTCGCCCACTGCGAACGCAGCGGGCGGGGAATCGCCGGGGTCATGCTGGCGAACGAGTGCGCCGTGCGCGACGAGGGCGAGATCCGCGCGGGCCTCCGCCGCATCTGGGAGGTGATGGAGGCCTGCAAGGACTCGGCGCTCGCCCGCACGGGGGTGCTGCCGGGAGGCCTGAACGTGCGCCGCCGCGCGCCGGAGTGGCACCGGCGCCTGAGCGAGCGCGATCCGCACCGCGAGGCGGCCCACTGGCAGGAATGGGTGAACCTCGTGGCCCTGGCGGTGAACGAGGAGAACGCCTCGGGCGGGCGAGTGGTCACGGCTCCCACCAACGGCGCCGCGGGCATCATCCCCGCCGTGCTCTTCTACGCGACGCACTATCTCCCGGGCGCGGGCATGTGGAGCGAGGACGAGCGGGACGGAGTGGTCGCCGACTTCCTGCTCGCCGCCGCGGCCGTCGGCGTGCTCTACAAGGAGCAGGCCTCCATCTCGGGGGCCGAGGTCGGGTGCCAGGGCGAGGTCGGGTCGGCGTCGTCGATGGCGGCGGCGGGGCTCGCGCAGGTGCTCGGCGGCACCCCCGCGCAGGTCGAGAACGCGGCCGAGATCGCGATGGAGCACAACCTCGGACTCACCTGCGATCCGATCGGCGGGCTCGTGCAGATCCCGTGCATCGAGCGCAACGCCATCGCCGCGGCGAAGGCCATCAACGCGGCGAAGATGGCGCTGATGGGCGACGGCTCGCACCACGTCACCCTCGACGAGGTGA
>CALMSE010000148.1 GCA_937872275.1 uncultured Leucobacter sp.
TCGAGACGAACTACCGTCCGCAGTTCTACTTCCGTACGACTGACGTGACCGGTGTCATCACCCTCCCCGAGGACAAGCCGATGGTCATGCCCGGCGACACCACCGACATGGTGGTCGAGCTGATCCAGCCCATCGCCATGGAGGAGGGCCTCGGCTTCGCGATCCGCGAGGGCGGCCGCACCGTCGGCGCCGGCACGGTGACCAAGATCGTCGAGTAATCTCGTCTGACGCAAGAACCCCCTGGGAGGAATCCCAGGGGGTTCTTGCGTATCATGTGAAACCGAGCGCGCCGGCGCGCTCGGCCGAGACGGCGGTCTCGCCACGCCGCGCGGCAAACGCGCTGCGTTTGCCTTCACGCGCGATCGTTCGACGCGCAACGCGATGCGTTGCTTTGAGCGCCTTAGTCCGTTCCGATGGCCCCGTCGGCCGCGGCGCGCGCGCCCTCGACCTGCTCGGCGAACTTGTCGCCGGTGATCTTGTTCGCGAGGCCGGCGGCGCCGTCGAGCACCTTGTCGCTGATCTGCTCGGCCTGCTCGCTCTTCAGCGCGTCCTGGATCTTGTCGCTGTTGTCCTTCACGAAGTCGCCGGCCTGCTTCGCGAGATCTTCGATGCCCATGGTGATGTCCTTTCGACGGGGGAGGGGCGAGGCTTCGCTCCGCTCATCAGTATTCCAGGCGCCGGGCCTTCGGAACAGACGGAGTGTCGGATCCGCGGTCGCGCCTCGATTCGTTCGCCTCGGGCGCGCGGTGCGGGCTTCCCGGCACCGCGCCGGTATCCTCGAAGTGTCGTCCACCCGGACGATCGAGGCGACGAGCGGAGGATCTTCGTGACGCAGACCGCGGAGGGGCGTTTCGCGTATGCCGCGAGACGCTACGGTCTGATCTTCCTCTTCGACGTCATCGCCTGGGCCGTGGGGATCCTCGCCGCGCTCGCCCTGCGGTGGGACTTCGCACTCGAGCGCATTCACTGGGGCTGGGCCTTCGCGCTCATCGGGGTCACCGCCGCGCTGCAGCTCCTCGGCGGCTGGGCGTTCTGGCTCTATCGCGGCCGGTACGAGATCGGCGGCTTCGACGAGGTGCGGGCGCTCGCCTTCGAGGTGACCGCCGTCGCGTTCGTCGCCTGGCTCTTCGCGTATGCCGCGGCCTACGGCGACGGCATTCCCCGCAGCACCATGATCATCGCGGCGCCCATCGCATTCACCTTCATGGGCGTCGTGCGCTACTTCTCGCGCCTCGCCGCCGAGCAGCGCGCGAAACCGAAGGAGCAGGCCGAGCGCGCGCTCATCTACGGCGGCGGCTATCTCGGCACGGTGACGGTGAAGCGCCTGCTGACCGACGTGAAAGCGACGTTCATCCCCGTCGGCATCCTCGACGACGACCCGCACAAGCGCCACCAGGAGGTGCGCGGCGTGCGCGTGCTCGGCGGGCTCGGCGACCTCGCCGCGGCCGCCCGCGAGACCCGGGCAACGGTGCTGCTCGTCTGCATCGGCGACGCCGATTCGGCGCTCATGCGCCGCGTCGACGAGGCCGCCGAGGAGCTCGGCCTGAAGGTGCTCGTGCTGCCCCCGGTGGACATGCTGCTGCGCAACGCGGCCGCGATCTCCGAGGTGCGGGAGCTGTCGATCGAGGATCTCATCGGCCGGCACCCGGTGCGGCTCGAGACGGGGTCGATCGCGCAGTACCTGCAGGATCGCGTGGTGCTCGTCACCGGGGCGGGCGGGTCGATCGGCTCGGAGCTGAGCCGCCAGCTCGCGCGCTTCGCGCCGCGAGAGCTGATCCTGCTCGACCGCGACGAGACGGCGCTGCAGGCGGCCCAGCTCGCGATCAGCGGCCACGGCCTGCTCGACACGCGCGACGTGGTGCTCGCCGACATCCGCGACGCAGAGGCGCTCGCCCGCATCTTCGAGGAGCGGCGGCCCGAGGTGGTCTTCCACGCCGCGGCGCTGAAGCACCTGCCGATGCTCGAGCAGTACCCCGACGAGGCGTGGAAAACGAACGTGCAGGGCACCCTGAACGTGCTGCGCGCGGCGCGCTCCGTCGGCGTGGGCACCTTCGTGAACGTCTCCACCGACAAGGCGGCGAACCCCACGAGCGTGCTCGGCCACTCCAAGCGGGTCGCCGAGAAGCTGACCGCGTGGATGGCGGAGCAGACGGGGGAGCGCTACCTCTCGGTGCGCTTCGGCAACGTCATCGGCAGCCGCGGGTCGATGCTGCCGACCTTCCGCGCGCTGATCGAGGCCGGCGGCCCGGTCACCATCACCCATCCCGACGTGACCCGCTTCTTCATGACGATCCCCGAGGCGTGCCAGCTGGTGATCCAGGCGGGCGGCATCGGGCGCCCGGCCGAGGTGCTGATCCTCGACATGGGCGAGCCGGTCAGCATCCTCGATGTCGCCAGGCGCATGATCGCCCAGTCGGGCAAGCAGATCGACATCGTGTTCACGGGCCTGCGCCACGGCGAGAAGCTGCACGAGGAGCTGGTGGCCGAGGGCGAGGGCGACGAGCGGCCCTTCCACCCGAAGATCTCGCACGCCCACGTCGACACGCTGGACCCCGAGGATCTCGACCACGCCGAGTGGATCGCGCGCCTCGACCTCACGGACGAGGCAGAGGGGCGCGTGCGGTGAGCGCGCTCACCGTCCCCCTGATCGCGGGGGGGCTCACGCTCGTGCTGAGCCTCGTGCTGCCGGTGGCCGTGCGGCCGCTGCTCATGCGGCTCGGGATCATGGACGTGCCGAACGAGCGCTCGTCGCACGAGCGCCCGGTGCTGCGCGGGCTCGGCCTCGCCGTGCTGATCGCGATGGCGGCCGGCTTCCTCTGCGCGCTGCTGCCGCCCGGCGGCGGCGCCTCGCCGGCGCTGTGGATCGTCGCCGGGGCCTCCGTGCTCAGCGGCCTGCTGGGGCTGAGCGAAGACCTCAAGGGGGTGAGCGTGCCCGTGCGCAGCGTGCTGCTGCTCGGCATCGCCCTCGCGGGATCGGCCCTGCTCGTCTGGCTGCCCCCGGCGGGCGGGGCGGGAGCCGGGGGAGCGCGCGCCTGGGTCGGCGGACTGCCGTTCATCGTGCAGGCGCTGCTCGTCGTCTACGGCGTGCTCTTCGTCTCGAGCTACATCAACGTCGCGAACTTCATGGACGGGCTGAACGGCATCAGCGGCTTCCACGGCGCCATCGCGGGCGCCACGTTCGCGGCGGCGGGCGCGCTCGCCGGCCTCCCGTGGCTGGTCGCGGCGGGGCT
>CALMSE010000149.1 GCA_937872275.1 uncultured Leucobacter sp.
GCTTGAAGTGCTCCTTGGGCCAGAAGATGTTGTTCGCGAAGAAGCCGTCGCCGTAGCGGGCGGCCTGCTCGGCGATCTCGGGCGTGCGGATCGAGCCGTGCCAGACGAACGGAGGCACGTCGTCGAGCGGGCGGGGCGTCGAGGTGAAGCCCTCGAGCGGGGTGCGGAACCGCCCCTCCCAGTCGACCACGTCCTCGCGCCAGAGCCGGTGCAGCAGCTCGTAGTTCTCGAGCGCGAGGGGCAGGCTCGTGCGGATGTCCTTGCCGAACCACGGGTAGACCGGCGCCGTGTTGCCGCGGCCGAGCATGAGGTCCATGCGGCCCTTCGCGAGGTGCTGCAGCATCGCGTACTCCTCGGCGATGCGCACGGGGTCGTTCGTCGTGATGAGGGTGGTCGCGGTCGAGACCTTGAGGGTCTCGGTCTGCGCGGCGATGTAGGCGAGCAGCGTCGTGGGGCTCGACGAGAAGAAGGGCGGGTTGTGGTGCTCGCCGATGGCGAAGACGTCGAGGCCCACCTCCTCGGCCTTCTTGGCGATGCGCACGGTGGCGTCGATGCGCTCCGCCTCGCTCGGGGTGTGGCCGGTGGTGGGGTCGCGCGTGATGTCGCTGACCGAGAAGATGCCGAATTCCATGATGGCTCCTGGGTGCGCGGGGCCCGCGGCCCCTGGTTATATGCGTTTGCATATACCTGTAACGCGGGTGCCTCCGCGGTATTCCCGCTCCTCCCCTCCCCGCTCAGCGCCGCCGCGCCCGCCTCTCCGCCTCTCCGCCTTCTCCGCCCTCCCCGCCTGCCGCACCCGGGCACGGCCCCTCCGGCCCGTTGCACACGTTCTTCACCGTTGCACACGCGATTGCGCGGATAACCCGTGTGCGTCGGTGAAAACCGTGTGCGCCGAGGGGCGCGGGATCAGCGCAGACGCCCCGGAGCAGTGCGCATCGGGCGGGCGAGGGAGCTCGGTCACCCCCCATTTGCCGTGCACAGTCGGGGAACGGCGCAGTTCCCCACAGATGCGCCGGAATGGCCCGGGAGAGGGTGCGAACCGTGCGAGGCTGCTGGGCATGGTCCCTTCGGAACACGTGACGCGGCTGCGATCCATGCTGCGCGCGAGGGAACAGTTGCTTCTCGAGGGCGCCAACGATCGCGATCTCAGGCGCGCAGTTGCGGACGGGCGACTCCTGCGCCCGATGCAGGGGTGGTACGTTCGCCGTTCGGAATGGGAGCGTCTGAGCCCCGAGGACCGGCATCTTCTCTGCGTGCTGGCCGTGCATGAGAGCGCGGTCCGGCCGCCGGTCTTCTGCTCCCTCTCCGCGGCGATCCTGCATGGCCTGCCGGTCTACGGCTTCGTCTCTTCGCCCGTGCACACCCTCTGCCCTCCGGGGCGACGGGCGAGCGACTCGAGGGGTGTCAAGCGGCACGCCTGGGCGCGGGTCGATGGGCAGGTGGTCGAGATCGCGGGGCTGACCGCGACGAATCTGCCACGCACGCTGGCGGATGTCGCGCGCTCGATGACACCGGAGCGCGCGATCGGCTGCCTCGACGCCGGTGTGAGCGAGCTGGTCGGGCCCATCACCACGGATCCGGCGGCGCGGGAGCATGCGTGCGGCATCGTCATCCGCGCCCTCGAGCAGCTCCCGAGGGGCAACGGCTCGGCGCGGGCACGGGGCCTGGTCGAGCTCGCCGATCCTCTTGCCGAATCCCCGCTCGAGAGCGTCAGCCGCCTCTACCTGGTCAGGCTCGGCTTCGAGGTCGCCACCCAGGTCGAGGTCCCGGCGCCGCGTGGCGGCACGTACAGGATCGACTTCGAATTCCTCGGGCAGAACGCCTTCGGAGAGGTCGACGGGAAGAGCAAGTACACCGACGCCGCTGCCCGACGCGGGCTCAGCGCGGAAGAAATCGTCTACCGGGAGAAGACCAGGGAGGACTGGATCCGTGGGACCGAGGGCAAGCGCATGGCGAGGTGGGGCCGCTCATCGCTCGGCTCGGCCGCCGCTCTGGGCGTTCGGCTCGGCGCCTTCGGCCTGGTGCCGCCCAGGCGGGCGGGGTCGCCTGCTGCGGCGCGCCGCCGCTGCTGGGCCGGCGGATGATCGCTGCACACGGTTCACGCTGCCGCACACGCGATTTCACGGATATTCCATGTGCGGCGGTGTGAACCGTGTGGAACGGCGGGGTAGGCGCTGGGCGGGGTGAGTGGCTCGGGTTGAGTGGCTCGGTGCGGGCACAGGGCCCGGTCGAGCTGGGCGGGTCCGAGCGAGGAGGGGCTGCCGAGCGGCGCGCGGGAAGGAGCGGCCGAGAGGGCAGGGAGGGATCGGAGCGCTCAGTCCTCGTCGTCGGGGTCGAGCGGGGCGTGGTGATCGAGCCCCGCGGTGCCGCGCTTCCAGTAACCGCTCACGTCGAGCTGCCCCTTCGGCAGGCCGAGCTCGCGGCGCAGGTAGCGGCGCATCGGAACCAGCGCCGTCGCCTCGCCCGCGAGGAAGAGGAAGGTGCCGTCGCCGATCGCCGTGCCGCGCAGGGCCTCGGCGACGCGCGCGTCGCGATCCGCGCCCGTGAACCAGCGGAAGTCCCGGCCCGGACCCTCGTGCGCCGCGAGGTAGGCCGAGACGCCCTCGTCGGCGACCGAGAACAAGCCGGTCACCGGGGTGTCTCCGAGCGCATCGATCCAGCGCGCCGCGGCGGGAAGAGCCGACTCGTCGGCGACGAGGATCGCCGCGTCGACGCCCGAGGGCGGGAGCGCCGACCCGCGGG
>CALMSE010000150.1 GCA_937872275.1 uncultured Leucobacter sp.
CGCGGGCAGCGCGCCCGAGTCGACTGCGGCGGTCACCGCGTCGATGACCGCGGGCATCGTCTCGGGCGAGCTCCCGCGCACGACGAGCGCGGCGTCCGCCCCCGCCGCGAGCGCCGCCGTGACGAGCGCGGCGAGATCCTGGTACCCGGGAAGCTCCGAGTCGAGCAGCATGCCGAGATCGTCGGAGACGGCGACGCCCTCGAATCCGAGCTCCTCGCGGGCGATGCGGTGCCACTCGGGCGAGAGCGAGGCGGGAAGCGGATCGACGGCGGCGTAGGAGAGGTGCCCGAACATGAGCAGCTCGGCACCGGCGTCGATGCCCGCGGCGAAGGGGAGCGCGTGGCTCGCCGCCCAGCTCTCGCGATCGAGGTCGGTCGACGGCACGCCGAAGTGGGAGTCGCCGGTCGCGGCCCCGTGGCCCGGGAAGTGCTTGAGCGTCGAGGCGACGACGCCGCGCTCGCCCCCGACCGCCGCGGCGACCCGCTCGGCCGCCGCCTGAGGAGTGTCGCCGAGCGTGCGCCAGTAGATGAACGAGTCGGGATCGTCGGCGACATCGGCGACGATCCCGAAGTTGACGTTGATGCCCGCCTCGGCCAGCAGAGCGGCGCGGGAGGCGAAGGCGGCGAGGGTCTCCTCGGCGGGAGCGGAGCGCAGCTCGTCCGCGCCCGGGAAGCCGTCCCAGGGCAGGCGGGTCACCTCTCCGCCCTCCTCGTCGATCGCGACGAGCGCGGGGTAGGCCGGGTCGGAGCTGATCGCTGCGGTCAGCCCGGCGAGGGCCGCGGCGTCGGCCGGCACGTTGCCGCCCATCAGGATGAAGCCGCCGAGACCGTTGCCCTGCACGAAGCCGCCGAGCGCCTCGGGATCCGTGCCCTCGGCGCCCGCCACGACGACGCTCGCGACCCGCTCCCGGGTGCTCAACCCGTCGACGATCGCCGCGGCCCGCTCCCGACGCTCGGCATCCGGATCGGGTGCCGGAAGATCCGGGGCCGAGGTGGGCTGCGCGGACTGCCGCGCGGGGCTCGCAGGCGGTTCGCCGGGGGCGCTCGCGCACGCGGCGAGCGGGACGAGGATCAGTGCGGCGACGATCGATGCGGAGAGCCCTCGGACGCCCCTGCCGTCTGCCGGCCGCACGCGCGCTATTTCTTGAGGGCCTTGATGACCCGGGCGATCGCCCGGCCCGCCACGCAGACGAAGGGGATGCCGACCGCGAGCAGCGCGATCGTATTGGGCTCGAAGCGGGTGTAGCCGTCGCGCGTGACGTAGGCGCCGACCGGGCACGCGAAGCCGCCCCCGCCGCCGCCCGATCCCTCGCCCATCTCCGCGGCGCCGCCCTCGCCGGCGCCGAATCCGTAGGAGGCGATCGCGACCGGGATCACGGTCGTGCCGTTCAGGTCGACGGGATCGCCGTAGGCGGCGTGCACGCCAACGGTGGTGACGGTGTCTGCGAGCTGCTTCGTTACGTTGGGCATGCCTCCAGACTACCCCTCGCCGGCCTGCGGCGGCAGGTGCACGCTCGCGGGACTCGGCCGCTTGGGGCCGAGGCCGTCGCCCGAGGACACCCCCTTGAGCCTGCGCACGACCCACGGGGCCAGATGCTCGCGCGCCCAGAGCGCGTCGTCCTTGCGGGCCTCGCGCCAGCTGCGCGCGGGCAGGGGCGGCGGATCGAGCGGCTCGAGGCCGTGCGGCACGTTCAGCGCGTCGAGCGCGGCGCGGGCGATCGTGTGATGGCCGAGCGCGTTGAGGTGCAGGCGATCGCCGTCCCAGTACCGGCTGTCCTGCAGCTCTTCGAGGGCCCACTGGTCGACCACGACGCAGTCGTGGCGCTGGGCCACCTTGCGCACGTTCTCGTTGTAGATCGCGACCTTGCCGCGGATCGACCGGAACACGGGCTGGAAGCCCGTGTCGACGCCGGTGAACAGCAGTACGGTGGCCCCGGTGGTCTCGAGTTTGCGCACCATGTACTCGAGCTGCAGCGCGACCTCGTCGGGATCGGACCCCGGACGGATCACGTCGTTGCCGCCCGCGCACAGGCTGACGAGATCGGGCTGCAGCTCGAGCGCCGGCGCGAGCTGCTCGTCGCTGATCTGCGCGATCAGCTTGCCGCGCACCGCGAGGTTCGCGTAGGCGAGGCGCTCGTCGTGCTCGCTCAGCACCTCGGCGAAGCGATCGGCCCAGCCGCGCAGCCCGCCGGGACTTCCCGGATCCGGATCGCCGACGCCCTCGGTGAAGGAATCGCCGAGCGCGACGAAACGCGTCCAGGGAAGCTCGACGCGCCGTTCCGGCGCACGCTGCTGCCCGCTCACCCCTCCGACCTCCGATCCGGCCGCGGCCCCGCCCCGGCACCGCTATTCTAGATCCCTGTGAGCGACCCGGACCTCGAGCTGCATCTGCCGGGGACGAGTGCCGCCGAGCATCTGCCGCCCGCCTACCCCGAGCGCGCGGCCCGAGGCACGGCCGGCACCCTGCGGGCCTGGCAGGAGGAGGCGATCGGCCGCTACCTCGAACGCCACCCCCGAGACTTCCTCGTCTCGGCCACGCCCGGGGCCGGCAAGACGACCTTCGCGCTTCGGCTCGCCGCGATCCTGCGCGCGGCGCGGCACGTCGAGCAGATCGTCGTCGTCGCCCCCACGGAGCACCTCAAGGTGCAGTGGGCCGACGCCGCGGCGCGGGGCGGCATCCGGCTGAATCCGGATTACGCGAACGGCGACGGCCTCGCCTACGGGCGCCACTACCACGGGGTCGTCGTGACATATGCCCAGGTGGCGATGAAGCCGGTGCAGCATCGACTGCTCACCGAGGCGGCCGACACGCTCGTCATCCTGGACGAGGTGCATCACGGCGGGGACGCGCTCAGCTGGGGCGAGGCGATCCGCGAGGCCTACGGCACGGCGAGACGGCGGCTCTCGCTGACCGGCACCCCCTTTCGCAGCGACGACGCGACCATTCCATTCGTGGAATACGTTCCGCAGCCCGACGGCAGCCGCGTCTCGGCGACCGACTACGACTACGGCTACGGCCGGGCGCTCGCCGACTCGGTGGTGCGCCCGGTGATCTTCATGGTCTACGCCGGCGAGATGCGCTGGCAGACCTCGGCCGGCGAGGAGATGCAGGCGCGCCTCGGCGAGGGCAACACCAAGGACATCACGGCGCAGGCGTGGCGCACCGCCCTCGACCCGGCCGGAGAGTGGATCGGCAAGGTGCTGCACGCGGCGGATCGCCGCCTGAGCGAGGTGCGGCATCACATCCCCGACGCCGGCGGCCTCGTGATCGCCACGGATCACGCGGCGGCGAAGGCCTACGCGGCCCTGCTCGAGGGCATCACGGGGGAGCGGACGGCCCTGATCCTGTCGGACGACGCCGGCGCGAGCGCGCGCATCGAGGAGTTCGCGAACGACGAGAGCCGCTGGATGGTGGCGGTGCGCATGGTCTCCGAGGGCGTCGACGTGCCCCGGCTCGCGGTGGGGGTCTATGCGACGAGCTCGTCGACCCCGCTCTTCTTCGCCCAGGCGATCGGCCGCTTCGTGCGCAGCCGGCGCCGCGGCGAGGTCGCCTCGGTCTTCATCCCGAACGTGCCCACCCTCATGCAGCTCGCCGCCGAGCTCGAGAAGCAGCGCGGTCACGTGCTCGAGGGCCCCGCGAGCGCGGAGGAGATGTGGGACGCGGAGGCCGCGCTCGTGGCGGAGGCCGAGCGCGAGGATCGCGCCTCGGAGGAGCTGACCGCCGAGTTCTCGTATCAGGCGCTCGGCTCGGACGCGCACTTCGACCGCGTGCTCTTCGACGGAGCGGAGTTCGGCGGCTATGCCGAGGTGGACACCGAGGAGGAGCTCGACTTCCTGGGCCTTCCCGGCATCCTCGAGCCGCACGAGGTGCGCTCGCTGCTGCTGCAGCGCCAGTCGCGCCAGGCCCGTCGCAGCGCCGCCCGCCAGGGCCTGACCGAGCACGCGCCGGAGCGGGCAGAGGCGCCCGAGGCGCTGCACCGCACCCTGGGCGAGCAGCGCCGGCTGCTCAACAGCATGGTCGGCATGTACGCGCGAGCCTCGGGCGAGCCCCACGGCTCGATCCACTCCGAGCTGCGGCGGGTGTGCGGGGGGCCCGCCGTCGCGCACGCGAGCGTCACGCAGTTGCAGCGGCGGATCGAGCTGCTGCGGCGGCGGCTGAGCGCGTGACCCAGTGCCTCAGCCGCGGATCGTCCTCAGCGGTCCGTCGAGGGCGATGAACTCGTCGAGCTGCGCCTGCAGCACCGTGGCCTGCTGCTCGTTCGGCTCGAAGGCCCCCTCCTGCAGCTGAGGGAAGTTGATCTCGACATGGCCGCGGGTCTGCACCATGCCGAGGATGTCGACGACGGGCTTCAGCGCGACCTGCGCGCGGGTGCCGCCCGAGTTGCCGCCCCAGTTCACGAAGCCGACCGGCTTGCGCACCCACTCCGAGTTCAGGTAGTCGAGTGCGTTCTTGATGGCCGGTGCATAGCTGTGGTTGTACTCGGGGAAGACGAAGAGGAAGGCGTCGGCGGCCTCGACGCGCTCGCTCCAGGCGAGCGTGTGCGGCTTCGTGTACTGCTTCAACCGGGGATGGTTCGGCTCGTCCATCATCGGCAGCGCGAGCTCGGCGAGATCGACGAAGTCGATCTCGAAGCGGCCGTCGGCCTCGGCGGCTCCCCGCACCCATTCCGCGATCGGCGCGCCCATCCGGACATCGCGGACGCTGCCGAGGACGATCATGAGTCTGGGCATGGGATTCTCTCCTTCTCGACGGGGTGGATCCGCATCCGGCCCCGACCGCGCGTTCTGGCGGCGATAGGGTGCAACAGCGCCACACCGGAAGTATTCCCCGAGCCGCAGCCGCGCGTCAAACGCCCCGGGCGTCCGGAGGATACGATGATGGCCGGGCCTGGTCGCAGCGCACGGACGGGACGCGCGCGGCGCGTCGAGGGGAAGGGGAATGATGAGGGTCGCGATCATCGGGGGAGCGGGCGGCATCGGCGCATCGCTCGCCTTCAACCTGCTCCAGTCCGCGCACGCCTTCGAGGTCGTGCTCGTGGACTCCCGCCCCAACATGGTCGTCAGCCACGTGATGGACCTGCAGGACACGCTTCCGCTCGGGCACGCGATCGGCGTGCGCGGCGGGGACATCCCGGACGCCGCGGGCGCCGACGTCGTGGTCGTCTGCGCGGCCGTGCCGCAGCGGCTGAACACGGACCGGAGCGTGTTCTTCGCGGAGAACGTCTCGCTCGTCTCCGAGATCGTGACGGGCCTCCGGGAGCACGGCTGGGACGGTCTGCTCGTGATGATGACGAACCCGGTCGACGCCTTGAACACCTGGCTGGTGCGGAACCTCGGCCTCGATCCGCGGCGCGTGATCGGATACTCGAGCAACGACTCGCTCCGCATCCGCACCGGAGTCGGCTTCGCCCTCGGCGTGCCGAGCCGAGCCGTCGACGCGTGGGTGCTCGGGGAGCACGGCGCGGGGCAGGTGCCGCTGCTCGATCGCGTGCGCGTGGACGGGAAGCCCGTGGCGCTGAGCGCCGCGGAGCGCGAGATCGTGCTCGACTACATCGACAACTGGTACGTGCGGCACGTCGCCCTCGAATCGGGGCGGGCCTCCACCTGGAGCTCCGGCCTGGGCGGCGCGCGCCTCGTCGAGGCGATCGGCTCGGGCTCGGGGGAGGTGCTCACCGGCTCCGTCGTGCTCGACGGCCAGTACGGCGTCGACGGGGTGAGCCTCGGAGTGCCGATCACGGTCGGCCCCGGGGGCGTGCGCGAGGTGCTCGAGTGGCCGCTCTCCGAGGCCGAGCTGGGCGCCATGGCCGCCTGCGCCGAGCGCGTCGGCGCGCTCGCGAGCGGGTGTCCCGCGCCCTGATCCTCGGGCGGGGTGCCGTTCGGCGCGCCCTCGGCCCTCTGCTGCGCCCCCACGGTGTACAAGCGATTCCGGGCGAGGGTAACGTATGGGGTGGAACGCCTCATCGTCGAGTGCGAACCGCCCGATGCGAGGCCCACTGCGGCCCGCAGCGGGCGGCGCGCCGGAGCCGGTGCCGCGCAGAAGGAGGACAGGGGACATGCCACAGCCGGAAGCCAGCTCGTTCGTGCGCGCCGCTCACGAAGAGGCCCGAGCCCGATTGCCGTTCGACGATGTGCGGGACTTCGAGGACGCGGGAAGGGGCCTGATCGCGCGCCCCGAGAGCGCGATCGTGAAGAACGCCGCGGGACGGGTCGTGTGGGACAACGATTCCTACGCCTTCCTCGAAGGCGATGCGCCCGACACCGTGCATCCGAGCCTGTGGCGAGTGTCGCGGCTCAACGCGACGGTCGGCCTCTTCGAGGTGGTGCCGGGGGTCTACCAGGTGCGCGGCTTCGACCTCTCGAACCTCACCATCGTCGAGGGCGACACCGGCATCGTGATCGTCGACGCCCTGACCACGCGGGAACCCGCGGCCGCCGCGCTCGCGCTGTACCGCGAGCACCGCGGTGACCGACCCGTCAAGGCCGTCGTCTACACGCACTGCCACGTCGACCACTTCGGCGGGGTGCTCGGCGTCACCGACCAGGCCGCGGTCGACCGCGGCGAGGTCCGCATCATCGCGCCCGAGGGCTTCACCGAGCACGCCATCAGCGAGAACGTCTACGCGGGCACCGCGATGGGACGCCGCGCGGGCTACATGTACGGCGCCGCGCTCGACCGCGGCCCCTCGGGCCAGGTCGGCGCGGGCCTCGGGCAGAGCCCGTCCACCGGCACCATCGGCCTCATCGTGCCGACCGACTTCGTCACGGCGACCGGGCAGACCCTTTCGGTCGACGGGGTCGAGATGGAGTTCCAGCTCGCGCCGGGCACCGAGGCGCCCGCCGAGATGCACATCTACTTCCCGCGCTACCGCGCGCTCTGCATGGCCGAGAACGCGACGCACACGCTGCACAACCTGCTGACGCTGCGCGGCGCGGTGGTGCGCGATCCGCACGGCTGGTCCGGTTACCTGAGCGAGGCCATCGAGCTGTTCGCGGATCGCAGCGACGCCGTGTTCTCCCCGCACCACTGGCCCACCTGGGGCTCCGAGCGCATCCGCGGATTCCTCTCGCTGCAGCGCGACCTCTACGCCTACCTGCACGACCAGACGCTGCGCATGATGAACCAGGGCTACCAGGGGGCCGAGATCGCCGAGACGCTGCAGCTCCCGCCCGCGCTCGAGAACGCGTGGCACGCGCGCGGCTACTACGGCTCGGTCAGCCACAACATCAAGGCGATCTACCAGCGCTACATGGGCTGGTTCGACGGGAATCCGGCCCGGCTCTGGCCGCACCCGCCGGCCGAGCAGGCGACGCGCTACGTCGCAGCGATGGGCGGCCCCGATCGCGTGGTCGAGCTGGCGCGGACCGCTTACGACTCGGGCGACTACCGATGGGCGGCGACGCTGCTCGACCACGTCGTGTTCGCCGATGCCGGGCACGCCGAGGGGCGGGAGCTCTACGCCGATACGCTCGATCAGCTCGCCTACGGGGTCGAGAACGCGACCTGGCGCAACTTCTTCCTCTCCGGGGCGACGGAGCTGCGCAGCGGGAACTTCGGCTCGCCGACGAGCGTGGATTCGCCCGAGCTGCTCGGTCAGCTCGCTCCCTCGCAGATCTTCGACTCGATCGCGATCTGCGTGAACGGCCCGAAGGCGTGGGACGAGGATCTCTCGATCGATGTGGCGTTCGCCGATCTGGGGGAGACCCACCGGCTCACCCTGCGCAACGGCGTGCTGATCCACCGCCCCCGCACCGAGCGGGACGGCGAGGCGGATGCGGTGGTGACCGCCGCTGCGAAGCTCCGGCTGATCGCGTTCCTGGCCGGCGACGAAGCTTCGCCGGGGATCGAGATCACGGGCGACGCCTCGGTGTTGGCGAGGCTGACGGCGGTGCTCGACGCACCGGATCCGGCATTCGACATCGTGCTGCCGTAGCGCGCGAGCGAGCGCGCGCCTCCGCATGGGCCCGCTCGCGCCCGGCGAGTCTCAGCGCAGCTCGATGGGCACGTCGGATCCGCCCTCGTGGGTCAGCCTCGCACCCATCTGCACCAGCTGCGCCTGGGGGGCGAAGCCCCCGGCGAAGAGCGCCTGTCCCTGTGCGAAGCCGGGCGAGCGCTCGACGAGCTCTCGCGGTGCGAAGCCGAAGATCTGGGCGAGCTCCGCGAGGTCGCGCGGCGAGCTCATCTTCATGAGGGCCAGGTTGTCGCACTGCGAGATCGCGTTGGGGTGCAGCTTCGACGGCCGCTGGGTCGAGAGCAGCAGCCAGATGCCGTACTTGCGGCCCTCGGCGGCGATCTGCACGATGCGGTCGGCGAGCAGCCGCTCGAGCGGCGTCGCCGGCTCCGGGGAGCAGAGATTGTGCGCCTCGTCGATTACGACGAGGCGGCCGATCCGCTGGTCGCGATGGGCCCACAGATGGTCGAGCACGGCGAGCGCGGCCGCCTGCATCTGCGCGGCCGACGAGAAGCGCCCCAGATCGACCACGGTGGCGTCGGCGCGCTCGTCGATGACATCGGTGACGTCGCGGGCGCCGTAGGCCCAGAGCTCCCACTCCGCGACGCCGAGATTCTCGAGCCGGGTGGCGATGCGCCGGAACGATGGATCGCCGCTCTCGCGCAGACGCTGGACGAGCGGGCGGTCCTGATCCCGCAGCAGGATCGGCTCCGCGTGCAGCACGGTGTTGAAGTCCTCGGCGTCGAGCACGGGGTCCATCTGCAGGATCGCGGCGCGCGAGCGCACGTCCATGTCGAGGAAGCGCACCTTGAGCGGTTCCTCCGCATCGGGGGTCGACCGCAGCACCCTGATGTCGCGCGCGGACAGCTCGGCGGCGTGCCCCGACGGCGCGTCGTCCCGCACGCTGCCGAGCCTCAGGAAGTCGGAGTTCGGATCGAGCACGACGACCGGCAGCCGTGTGCGCAGGAGCACCTGTTCGAGCAGCACGCCGAGCGCGTAGGTCTTGCCCGAGCCGCTCTGGCCGCACCAGAAGGTGTGCCGGTTGAGCCGCGAAGCGTCCACCAGGGCGGGCGAGTCGGAGTCGAGCAGGGTTCCGATGGGCATATGCGCGGACATGTCTTCAGATGATAGGCCGTGAACGGCCGGGACGCGCGCTCCTCGCCGAGCGGCGCTACTCCGGGACCGAGATGTCGGCGACGGTCGCGTCGTAGGCGCGGATCAGCTCGTCGGCCTCGACGAACAGGCTGCAGCCATGCGCACCGGCGCCCATCGCCACGCGCCTGCCGGCGATGGTCTCGTCGGCGAAGACCGGCCACTCCCTCGAACTGCCGATCGGGGTGATCGTGCCGCGCTCGTATCCGGTCGCCGCCAGCGCGAGCTCCGGTTCCGGCAGCCGCAGCTTGTTCACGCCGACGAGCGCCCGCAGCTTCGGCCAGGAGATGGATCGCCCGCCCGGGACGAGCGCGAACAAGTACGTATCGTCGGATCGTTTCACGACGAGGGTCTTCACGATGTCCGACTGGGAGATGCCGAGCATCTCCGCGGCTTCCTGCAGCGAGCTCGCCTCCGGGCGTTCGCGGATCTCGATCTCGAGACCCCGCTCCGCCGCCGCTTCGCGAACCCTGGCGTGCGTGTCGGGCATGCGCCCCTCCCGTCGGTCGTCGCCGTCCCCTCAATCCTGGCACGGCATCGCCTCGCCGAGCGCGCGGCCGCTCGCATGGGCCGAGCGCGTTCGCCGACATCTTCCTAGACTGGCGGCATGGCGCTCAGAATGGACAACGTCGGCATCGTCGTCGAGGATCTCGCCGCGGCGATCGAGTTCTTCCGAGAGCTCGGCCTCGAGCTCGAGGGGCGGGCCGTGGTCGAGGGGGAGTGGGCGGGGCGCGTCACCGGCCTGGGCGACCAGCGCGTGGAGGTCGCGATGATGCGCACGCCGGACGGTCACGGCCGGCTCGAGCTCTCGCGCTTCCTCTCGCCGGAAACGATCGCGGACCATCGGAATGCGCCGGTGAACGCTCTGGGCTACCTGCGCGTCATGTTCGCGGTCGACGACATCGACGAGACGCTCGCGCGGCTGCAGCGGCTGGGCGCGCAGCTGGTCGGTGGCGAGGTGGTCCGATACGAGGACGCGTACCGGCTGTGCTACATCCGCGGGCCCGAGGGCCTGCTCATCGGACTCGCGCAGGAGCTCCGCTGAGCGGGGCCGGGGCCGATGCACCGATCCGCGCGGCGGAGCGCGGGTCGCGGACCTGAACGACGGCGAGCGGAAGCGCATCGTCGACGCCTCGCAGAGGATCGCAGAGCGCGTCCGCCTCGACCTCCGCTCCCTCGCGGGCCGACGCCCGGATGAGGAGTTCCACCGGATCGGCGGAGAGGCGGGTTCAGGCAGCCCGTGCAGCCGGGAGGGAGCGCAGCGCGAGGGCTTGGCTCGCCGCGAAGATCGCGATATCGACGGCGACCGCGAGAACGGCGACCACGGCCAGCAGCGTCCCCGCAACCGCTGCGCACAGGGCGACGAGCAGCGCGGCGGGGAAGTTCACGCCCATCACCATGCGCAGCGCGGTGCGGATGCGCAGCTTCACGAGCAACCAGAGCACCAGGCCGGCCCAGAGCACCACCGCGATACCGGTGGCGGCGATCACCGGTTGGGGGATCGCGACCACTTCGGCGATGGGTGAGGCTCCGAGCGCGACCGCCGCGCCCAGAAGCGCGCAGTAGACGGCATCG
>CALMSE010000151.1 GCA_937872275.1 uncultured Leucobacter sp.
CCCGGCGCAGGCGAGGTCGGCGGCGAGGTGCAGGGTCTCTCGCAGCGCGGCCGGCGGCGGATCGGCCGGGCGCCCGGTCGCCGCGCAGATGTCGAGCCCGTGCACGACGAGCTCGAAGGTGCGCGTCGGCAGATAGGAGCTCAGGCGGATGCCGCCCGCGATGCTCGGGATCAGCGGATCGCCGACCTCGGGCAGGGAGTCGATCGCCGCCCGGGCGATCTGCTCGAACGCCTCCGCCGGGTCGTCGCCCAGCTCCTCGCCGGCGGCGATTCCGCGCTGGAGCACCGCGGCCGCATCGGCGCCGGGGATCGCGGCGGCCGCGCGGAAGTAGTCGACGGGGGTGCGGAGCGCTTCTCGCTCGGCCGGCCGGCGGAGGTACTCCGAGACCGTGCTGAGCGCGCGACTCGTGTGACCGAGCAGCGCGCGCAGATCCCACGCCCCGAGCCCCGGCCCGGCCCACGCCTCGGCGCCGATCCCGCGCGCGAGGGTCGGCACCCATCCGGCGGCCTCGCGGAAGACGCGCGCGGCCTCGCTCACCGCTCCCCGGGGCTCACGCCGGTCGTTCCGCTCCATGCAGCCACAGTAGCGCCCCATCCGGGGCGAGACCCGCGCATGAAGCCCCTAGGCTGAAACCCGTGGACGAGCGGGCGATGCGCGGTGCGGGGGCGTTCGCCCGCGCGATCGCGGGTGCGCCGGCCTGGTGCCGCCTCGACCTCGGCGAGCAGGGGCGCGGCCTCTTCGGCGTGGCGAGCGAGGTGATCGTCGCCGAGCGCGGGCGGGAGCGGGAGTTCCTCGCGCGCCTGCGCGGCGGGCTCGGCGACTCTGCGGGCTGGGCGGTGGCGCTCTCCTACGAATTCGGGGTGGGGCTCATGGGGCTCGAGCCGGCCGCCGACGGTGCTGCCCCCGGTTTCGCGCTGCGCATCGACGAGGCGTTCGACACCTCTCTCGCCCCTCGGCCGGTCGGGCCGGGCGACTCCCGTCGGGCCGGGCGCACCGGGCCGGGCGAGCGCCTTGCGCACTGGCGGCGCAGCCCGGCGCAGTACCGCGCCGAGGTCGAGGAGTGCCGCGCGGCCATCCGCGACGGCGAGGCCTACGTGCTCTGCCTCACCGACACGGCCGAGCTCGGGGCGGACGGGATCGATCCGCTCGCCCTGTACGACGCGCTCGGCGCAGGGGCCCTGCGCGGCGGGGCGATCGTCGCCGGGGACCGCGCGCTCGTCAGCGCGAGCCCCGAACGCTTCCTCTCCGTGCGCGGCGACCGCATCGAGACGCATCCGATCAAGGGCACGCGGCCCCGGGGCCGGGGTACCGAGGCCGACGCGGCGCTCGCGCGCGAGCTCGGCGCCGACCCCAAGGAGCGGGCCGAGAACCTCATGATCGTCGACCTCATGCGCAACGATCTGAGCCGCGTGTGCGTGCCCGGCACGGTCGAGACCCGCGGCTTCCTGCGGGTCGAGACGCACCCGCACGTGCACCAGCTCGTGAGCACCGTGGCCGGGCGACTCGCGCCCGCCCTCGACGTCTACGACGCGATCGAGGCGTGCTTCCCGGGCGGCTCCATGACGGGCGCGCCGAAGCACCGCGCCGTCCGGATCCTCGCCGGCCTCGAGGCGGGCCCCCGCGGCCTCTACTCGGGCTGCTTCGGGTGGATCGACCGGAGCGGCGACGCAGAGCTCGCCATGACGATCCGCAGCGTCGAGCTGCGCGGGCTCGGGGGCGAGGCTCCGGTCGCCCGCGTCGGCGCCGGCGGAGGGGTCACCGCGGATTCCGAAGCGGCGCGCGAGCAGGAGGAGCGGGATCTGAAGGCCGCACCCGTCTTGGCGGCGCTGGCCCGCGCCTGACGCTCAGGCTCCGGTCTCTGCCTCGGTCTCTGCCTCTGCGAGCCTGGCGAGGGCGTCGGTCACGGAGCCCCAGCCCTCGAAGAATCCGAGCTCGTCGTGCCGTCTCCTGTCGGCGCCGCTCGCGTGCCGCACGAGCACCCGGTAGTCGGTGCCCTCCGGATGATCCGCGAACGCGATGTGCGCGGTCATCGCGACGGGGAATGGCCGTGCGGGGCGCCAGGCGCTGTCGAGGCCGTTGCTGAACACGAGGCGGTGCTCGGGATCAGCGGCGAGGAAGACGGCGTCGAGATGCGGGGTGAACAGCGAGCCGTTCTCGCTCATGCTGGTGACGAAGGCGCCGCCGGGCACGGCTTCGAGACGCTCGATCCGCACGGTGAACGGCGCCGGAATCCACCACTGCGCGAGCCTCGAGGCATCGGTCCACGCGCGCCACACGACGCCGCGGGGCGCGCGGATCACCCGCTCCAGTGCGAGATCGAGCTCGGGGTCGAACGCGGGCGTTTCGTTGATCATGGTCGCTCCTCGGCGGGGTCGGGGGTGGGATCGGCAGGGACCGCGGCGCCGACGTGCGCGAGGGCAGCTTCCGCCTCGGCGAAGGCCTGCAGCCGGTCGCCGCGAGCCTCCCAGCTGCGGCGCTGCGCGTCGAGCCAGTCGCCGACGAGCTCGAGCCGTGCCCGGTTCAGCTCGCAGCTGCGCACCCGGCCCGACTTGCGCGTGCGGATGAGGCCGCTGGCCTCGAGTACCCTCAGGTGCTTCATGAAGGACGGGAGCGCGATGGGGAAGCCGCGCGCCAGCTCGCTCACGCTGCCGGGGCCTGCGCCGAGCCGCTGCACGACTGCGCGCCTCGTCGGGTCGGCGAGGGCGGCGAAGACGCGATCCTCCTCCGACGGATCCGACAAATGCTTATCCATGAGGCTAAGCATTGCCGTTCCCGCGGCTGCGCGCAAGGTCATGATCGTCCGCGGTATTCTTGACGGATGCGTGCGTCCTCCGCAGGGGCGCTTCTTCCGATGCGTATCGAGGTGTGTGTGAGCGAGCAGCAGGGCGACGGCTACGACTTCCAGGCGATCCAGGATCGCTGGCTGCCCGTCTGGGAAGAGCTGAAGCCCTTCCAGGTGGCCGATGGCGACAGCGGCAGGCCCCGGAAGTACGTGCTCGACATGTTCCCCTACCCCTCGGGCGATCTGCACATGGGCCATGCCGAGGCGTTCTGCTTTGGCGACGTGCTCGCCCGCTACTGGCGGGGCCGGGGCTACGAGGTGCTGCACCCCATCGGGTGGGACTCCTTCGGCCTGCCCGCCGAGAACGCGGCCATCAAGCGCGGCGTCGATCCGCGCGAATGGACGTATGCGAACATCGCCCAGCAGAAGGCCTCGTTCCGCATCTACGCGCCCTCCTTCGACTGGAGCCGGGTGCTGCACACGAGCGATCCCGAGTACTACCGCTGGAACCAGTGGCTGTTCCTGAAGCTCTACGAGAAGGGCCTCGCTTATCGCAAGGCCAGCTGGGTGAACTGGGATCCGGTGGATCAGACCGTGCTCGCCAACGAGCAGGTGCTGCCCGACGGCACCAGCGAGCGCTCGGGCGCGCCGGTGGTGAAGAAGAAGCTGACCCAGTGGTACTTCCGCATCACCGACTACGCGGATCGCCTGCTCGACGATCTCGACGCGCTCGAGGGGCAGTGGCCCGCCAAGGTGCTCAACATGCAGCGCAATTGGATCGGCCGCTCTGAGGGCGCGGAGGTCGAGTTCGAGATCGAGGGGCGCGAGGCCAAGGTGCCGGTCTTCACGACGCGCCCCGACACGCTCTACGGGGCGACCTTCATGGTCGTCGCACCCGACAGCGACCTCGCCGCCGAGCTCGCCGCGAGCGCCTCGCCCGAGGCTCGCATGCAGTTCCAGGAATATCTCACCGCCACGCAGAAGCAGAGCGAGATCGACCGGCAGAACGCCGATCGGCCGAAGACCGGCGTCTTCCTCGACCACTTCGCGATCAACCCGGTGAACGGCGAGCGCATTCCCGTCTGGGCATCCGACTACGTGCTGGCCGACTACGGTCACGGCGCGATCATGGCCGTGCCCGCTCACGACCAGCGCGACCTCGACTTCGCGCTGAAGTTCGAGCTGCCGGTGCGGGTCGTCGTCGACGTGCGCGACGAGACCGGGGAGCCCCTGCCGCATCCTGCCGAGAGCGGCGTCGCGACCGCGGGCGACGGCGAGCTCGTGAACTCCGGCCCGCTCGACGGGCTGCGCAAGGCGGAGGCGATCGGCCGCGCCGTCGAGGTGCTCGAGGAGCGCGGCACCGGCCGCGCGGCGAAGACCTACCGGCTGCGCGACTGGCTCATCTCGCGCCAGCGCTACTGGGGCACGCCGATCCCGATCCTGCACGGCGCGGGCGAGGACAACGCGGGTCAGATGCGCCCGGTGGGCGAGAGCGAGCTGCCGGTGCGCCTCCCCGATCCCGCGGGGCTCGACCTGAAGCCGAAGGGATCGTCGCCGCTGGGCGCGGCGACCGAGTGGGCGACCGTCGTCGACGACGCCGGCGAGGCTTGGACGCGCGATCCCGACACCATGGACACCTTCGTCGACAGCTCCTGGTACTACCTCCGCTTCCTCTCCGCGCAGGACGACACGCAGGCGTTCGACCCCGAGCTCGCGAAGCGCTGGGGCCCGATCGACCAGTACGCGGGCGGCGTCGAGCACGCGATCCTGCACCTGCTCTACTCGCGCTTCATCACGAAGGTGCTGCACGACCTCGGCTACCTCGACTTCGAGGAGCCCTTCACCGCGCTGCTGAACCAGGGCATGGTGCTGCAGGACGGCGCGAAGATGTCGAAGTCGAAGGG
>CALMSE010000152.1 GCA_937872275.1 uncultured Leucobacter sp.
TCGCCGATTGCGCGGACGGTGCGCGCGCCGATTGGGTGCGTCTGGCCGAGTTGCGCCGGGACGGTCCGGTGCAGGGGTGCCTGCGCGCCGCCGCGGCGCTCGGCACGCCCGCGGGCACTCTGCTGCTCGGTGCGGCGGAGACCGCCCGTTCCCGGACCCAGGCCGAACTCGAACGGGAGGCGGAGCGCCTGGGCGTGCGGGTGCTGCTGCCGCTCGGCGCCTGCGTGCTCCCGGCGTTCGTGCTGCTCGGCGTCGTCCCGGTGCTCATGGCCGTGCTCGGGGGCGCCGGCCTCTGAGGCGCCCGGCGGCGCGGTCGCAGGCCGCCGGTTCGCCGGCAGGCCGGGACGCCCCTCGCCGTTCACAGCATGCATTCGCACGAGTTCTCCACTGATCCGCGAAAATCGCCCTTTTCCGCCCACGCGTCCCGCCGAAATCAGCACCATGGAACTACCGGCGCCCGCCGGGGCCGTGCCCAGGAAAGGAGCGATTCATGACTGCCCATCTCAAACTGGTCGTCGACAATTCCGAGCGGATCGGCGAACTCCCGAGGGCGCGTGAGCCGAGGCCGTTCGACCGTCCCGGCACGGTCGACGGCGCCGGGCGCGAAGCCGGACCGGCACGCCCCGTGGCGGTGCCGAGGCGTCGCGGCCGTCCCGTGCACGATCCCTCCTGGGTGCACCGGTTCTGGGCGCCGAGGCGGCCGTCGGATCGGAACCGGCCCGAGGCTGAGATCGGACGGCTGCGCCTCTCGCTGGCCGAGGATCGGGGCGCGGTCACTGCGGAGTACGCGCTCGTGATCATGGCCGCGGTCGCGTTCGCCGGGCTGCTGGTCGCGATCATGAGGTCGGGGGAGATCCGTCAGATGCTCGTCGATCTGGTGCAGAATGCGCTCGCTTCGGCCGGCTGAACGGATCGCGAACCTCCGGCGCGCGGCCGCCCTGCGGCTGCGCGGCGAGCGCGGCTCGGTCACCGCCGAGTTCGCGGTGGTGGTGCCCGCGGTGCTCGTCGTGCTCGGGCTCTCGGTCGGTGCGGTCATGCTCGCCGCGCATCGTCTGACGCTCTGCTCGGCGGCGGCGGAGGTGGCCAGGCTCGAGGCACGCGGCGACCTCGCGGCCGCCGATGCCCGCGTCGTCGCGCTCGGAAGCGGCGTAGGGGTCGCCCGGAGCCGGGCCGGGCCGCTGCTGTGCATCACGCTGACCGCGCACCCGGGCAGCGGTGCGCTCGGACTGATCAGCCTCACCGCCGACGGTTGCGCAGCCGTGAGCGGGGCCGGGGCATGAGCGCTCCGGTACTGCTCGCCTGCGCCGCGACCACATTCGCGCTCGCCGTGCCGGTGACCGCCGCCGCGGGAGCCCTCGAGGCCGGGCACCGGGCGGCGGGTGCCGCCGACGCGGCGGCGTTGGCCGCTGCGGACGCCGCCGCCGGGTGGGTGGAGGCCGAGCCATGCGCTCTCGCGGCCAGGGTCGTGGACGCGGTCGGTGCCGAACTCGGAGCATGTCTCCTCGAGGAGTCGAGCGGGGAGGCGCGGGTGACCGTCGTCGTGGGCACCCTCTTCGGGGCCGTCGACGCGCGAGCCCGAGCAGGACCGCCGAGCTGAGGCCTCGGCCTGCCGGGCGATCGGGGGAGCCGGATCCGCATTCTCGGGCGGCAGTGTGTATCGTGTCCAGTCAGAACCGCGCTTCGAACTCAATGAAATCCGTGTATGCTTCGGCGCGGTGGAATCGTCAATCCAGAAGGAGACCCGTGGGGGCCGAGAAGAAACTCGTGATCGTCGAGTCGCCGACCAAAGCGCGCACCATCGGCGGCTATCTCGGCGATGAGTACGAGGTCATCGCATCGGTCGGCCACATCCGCGACCTCGCCGAGCCCTCCGAGCTGCCCGCGGAGCTGAAGAAGGGGCCGTTCGGCAGATTCGCCGTCGACGTCGACAACGGCTTCGCGCCCTACTACGTGGTGAACGACAACAAGCGGAAGACGGTCGCCGAGCTCAAGCGGGCGCTGAAGAACGCCGACGAACTCTGGCTCGCCACCGATGAGGACCGCGAGGGCGAGGCCATCGCGTGGCACCTCCTCGAGGTGCTGAAGCCCAAGGTGCCGGTGCGGCGCATGGTGTTCCACGAGATCACGAAGGAGGCGATCGCCGAGGCGCAGGCCAACACGCGCGATATCGACCTCGCCCTCGTCGACGCGCAGGAGACTCGGCGCATCCTCGACCGTCTCTACGGCTACGACGTCTCACCGGTGCTCTGGCGCAAGGTCGCCCCGAAGCTCTCGGCCGGTCGCGTGCAGTCCGCCGCGACCAGGCTCGTCGTCGAGCGCGAGCGCGAGCGGCAGGCCTTCACCGCGGCCGAGTACTGGGACCTCTCGGCGACTTTCCGCCCGGACGGGAGCGCGGCCGACCGTACGGCGTTCGAGGCGCGCCTCGTGCGTCTCAGCGGCGAGCGCATCGCGACGGGCTCCGACTTCGGCGACGACGGCGTGCTGAAGGCGAAGTCGGAGAAGGCGGGCGTGATCCCCCTGGGCCGCGATCGCGCCGAGCGGCTGGCGGCGCTCCTGGGGCAGGGGGCCGAGGCGCGCGTGCTCTCGCTCGAGACGAAGCCGCACACCCGCCGGCCGGCGCCCCCGTTCACCACCTCGACGCTGCAGCAGGAGGCCTCGCGCAAGCTGCGCTACAGCTCGCGGCAGACGATGTCGTTCGCGCAGTCGCTCTACGAGAACGGCTACATCACCTATATGCGAACCGACTCGCCGACCCTGTCGAAGCAGGCGGTCGCCGCGGCCCGTGCGCAGGCCGCCGAGCTCTACGGGGCGCAGACCGTCCCCGACGCGCCCCGGGTCTACACCGGCAAGGCGAAAGGGGCGCAGGAGGCGCACGAGGCGATCCGCCCCGCCGGCGACGTGTTCGCGCGCCCCGCCGAGTTGAAGAGCCGCCTCTCGCAGGGCGAGTTCGCGCTCTACGAGCTGATCTGGAAGCGCACGGTCGCGAGCCAGATGGCCGATGCCAAGGGCTCGACCGACACCGTCACCCTCGGCGTCGAGGTGGACGAGGCCGGGGCGGCGAAGTCGACACGGGCCGAGTTCACCGCGAGCGGCACCGTGATCACCTTCCCCGGCTTCCTGCTCGCCTACGAGGAGGGCAAGGACGAGAAGCGGAAAGAGGCCGAGCAGAACGTCGCCCTGCCCCAGCTCGCCGAGGGGCAGGCGCTCGCCGTCGCGGACCCCGAGGCCAAGGGCCATGAGACGAGCCCGCCGCCGCGCTACACCGAGGCGAGCCTCACGAAGCGGCTCGAAGAGCTCGGCATCGGCCGTCCCTCGACCTATGCGGCGATCATCGGCACCATCAGCGATCGCGGCTACGTCACGAAGAAGGGCCAGGCCCTCGTGCCGAGCTGGATCGCCTTCTCCGTCGTGCGCCTGCTCGAGGATCATTTCGGCGAGCTGGTCGACTACGACTTCACCGCCGAGATGGAGGGCGACCTCGACCGCATCGCCGCCGGAGAAGCCGAGCGCAGCGGTTGGCTGCGCGACTTCTACTTCGGCACCGACACCCACCCCGGCCTGCGCGGAGTGGTCGACAACCTCGGCGAGATCGACGCGCGCGCGATCAACACGATCCGCATCGACGACGCCATCTCGCTGCGCAACGGCAAGTACGGCCCGTACCTCGAGGTGTTCGACGACAAGTGCGAGGTCGGCGACGACGGCGTGCTGAAGCCGCGCATTGTGAACATTCCCGACGGACTCGCTCCCGATGAGCTCACTCCGGCGCGGGCGCACGAGCTCGCCGACGCCGAGCCCCTCGAGGACCGCATCGTGGGCGTCCACCCGTCCAGCGGCAAGCGGATCGCGGCGAAGAACGGCCGCTTCGGACCGTACGTCACCGAGCTGCCCGACGAGGGCGAGGAACTGCCGAAGGGCGTGAAGCCTCGTACGGCCTCGCTCTTCAAGTCCATGGACCCGGCGACGATCGACCTCGACACCGCAGTCGCGCTGCTCGAACTGCCCCGGGTGGTCGGCGCGGACCCCGGGTCGGGCGAGGAGATCACGGCGCAGAACGGCCGCTACGGGCCCTACCTCAAGAAGGGCACCGAGACCCGAACGCTCCCGGGCGAGAGCGCGATCTTCGAGATCGACCTCGCGGGCGCGCTGGAGCTGCTGGCGCAGCCCAAGTACGGGGCCCGCAAGGCGAGCGCCGCGCTCAAGGAGTTCGACGCCGATCCCGTGAGCGGCAAGCCGATCAAGGTGAAGGACGGCCGCTTCGGGCCGTACGTCACCGACGGCGAGACGAACGCCACGATTCCCCGCGGCGACAGCGTGGAGGACATCACCTTCGAGCGCGCCGCCGAGCTGCTCGCCATCAAGCGGGCCAAGGGCCCGGCCAAGAAGAAGGCCCCGGCGAGGAAGGCCGCTGCGGCGAAGACGGCCAAGAAGCCCGCGGCGAAGTCGAGCACGGCGAAGTCGGGCGCGGCGAAGACCGTGGACCCTGCTCGCTCGGCCGCGGCCAAGAAGGCCGCTGCGACCAGGGCCGCGAAGAAGGCGGCGTCCGAGGGCTGATCCGCGGCTCGGCTCCCCCCTCGAGCGGGCGATCGCCGAGCCGAGGAGCGGCCGATCCCCGGCTCGGGCCCTGCCCGGGCGCCCGGCCTGAGAGACTGGAAGGCATGAGCGGCATCTTCATCACCTTCGAGGGCGGCGACGGCGCGGGCAAGAGCACGCAGGCCGAACTGCTCGAGGCCTGGCTGGCGTCGCGCGGACGCGAGGTCGTGCGCACCCGGGAACCGGGGGGCACGCGGCTCGGCGCCGAGATCAGGCGCCTCCTGCTGCACGGCGGCGAGGAGATCGGCGACGTCGACCCGAGGGCCGAGGCGCTGCTGTATGCGGCGGATCGCGCCCAGCACGTGGCGAAGGTCGTGCGACCCGCGCTCGGGCGCGGAGCCGTCGTCGTGCAGGACCGCTACATCGATTCGTCGCTCGCCTACCAGGGCGCCGGGCGCCCGCTCGAGGTCGCCGAGATCCGCGAGCTCAGCGAGTGGGCCGCGAGCGGCCTGTGGCCGACGCTCACCGTACTGCTCGATCTCGACACCGCGGAGGCGGCGAAGCGGCGATCCGCTCGAGGCGGGGTCGCGGATCGTCTCGAGGCCGAGGCCGCCGAGTTCCACGGTCGGGTGCGTGAGGGCTTCCTCGCCTGCGCCTCGGCCGACCCCGACCGCTTCCTCGTGCTCGACGCGGCGCAGCCGGTCGACGAGCTGCACACGGCGATTCTCGCCCGCGTCGCCCCCCTGCTGCAGGGCTGAGCCCCGCTCCGCCGTTCTGCGGCCCCGGCCCGCCCTGTCTCACGCCTCCGCGCCCGCTGAGGCCGCATCCGAATACCGAAACCGCATCCAGAACACGTCATCTGGATGCGGTTTCGGCACTGGGATGCGCTCTCAGCGGAGAGGGCCCGCTGGTGAGGTCCCGGGCGAGGCAGAAGAGGGGGCAGGAGAAGGGGCAGCGCCGGAGCGCCGAGCGCCTACTCCGCGACGACCTCGCCGAAACGGGCCGGCAGCGTGCCGCGCCAGGCGGCCCCGAGCTCGGCGAGCGGCAGAGTGAAGCGATCCTGCATCTCGAGCGCCGCCTCGGCTCCCGTGCCGGTCGTCACGCCGATGCGCAGTACCGGGTACCCGCGCCCTTCGCACAGCCCGCGGAACTTGACCTCCTCCTCGTGCGGCACGGCGACGAGCGCGCGCGCCTGCGATTCCGAGAACAGCGCCGCGGTGGCGTCGACGCCGTCGCGCGACATGATCTCGTCGATCCACACCCGAGCGCCGACGCCGAAACGCAGCGCGCCGTCGGTCAGCGACTGAGCGAGGCCGCCCTCCGAGAGGTCGATCGCGCCCGAGAGCAGGCCGCCCTGCGCTGCGGCGTGCAGCAGCGCGGCGAGCGATCGCTCGTCTTCGAGCACCACCCGCGGCGGCAGGCCGCCGAGATGCGAGTGCACGGCCTCGGCCCAGGCCGAGCCGTCGAGCTCGTCGCGGGTCGTGCCGAGCAGGTAGAGGTGCT
>CALMSE010000153.1 GCA_937872275.1 uncultured Leucobacter sp.
GCTCGGTCACGGTGCCGGGGCCGACGGCGCGCAGCGGCCCCGCGAGCACGCGATCGCGCAGGTCGGGGTCGGCGTGCGCGAGCAGTACGAGCCCCGACGACGAGGCGTGCAGGGGCAGCCGGCCCGCCACCCGGGTGATGTTCGACACCGCCTCGGGGTGGGAGAGCCGCTCGAGGAAGAGCGCCTCCTCGCGCTCGAGCACCGCGAGCTGGGTGTGCTCCCGAAGCTCGGCCTGCACGCGCTCCATGTGGGGCAGCGCGGCCTGGCGCAGGCGCAGCGCGGTGGATCCGCGCAGAGCCAGCTCCCACAACCGCATGCCGAGCCGCACCCGGTGCTCGTCGTCGCGCTCGAGCACGCCCGCGTCGACCAGCTCGTCGACGAGGCGGTGCGCGGTCGAGGAGGGCAGATCGGCCCGCCGGCCGATCTCGCTGGCCGTCTGCACGGTGCGATCGATGCCGAAGGTGTCGAGCACGCGCACGACGCGCGCGATCACCGACTCGCCGCTCGCGGAGTTCGCCATGCATCCCAGGATGCCATGTCGCCGTGCCCGCGCCTTCACCCCGTACAGTTCAGCCGGGTGCGGGGGTTCAGCCGGAGAAATGGCCCGAATTCGTCCGGCATATCTCCTGCAACCGGCTGATGTGCTCAGCAGGCCGAGGCGCCCGGCAGGCCGAAACACCCGGCAGGCCGAAACACCCGGCAGGCCGAAGCACCGGGGCCTCTGAAGCGCCGGGGGCGGGGAGCGCGCGGGCGAAGCCCCATCTCTCTTCCGCTGAGTGGAAGATAGGGTGGAACCCCGAGCAGAAGGGGTATGTGATCGAGACATGCTGCCCAAACTCCTGCCCCTCGACAATCAGTACGGCTCGGCCGTCGACGACGCGATCCCGCTGGAGGCGACCGGGGTGCTCGCGATGCTCGGCCCCCACCGGGAGATCTGGGAGCGCGCGAGGCCCTACCTGGGGGTGCGCGACAACGACGCGCACACCCTCTACGCCTACGGCATCGCGCGCACCCTCTGCGAGGCGGTGCCGGAGGCCGACGCCGAGGTCGTGCTGCCCGCGATCCTGCTGCACGACACCGGCTGGTCGCAGGTGCCGGAGGACCTGGTGCTGCACGCGATCAGCCCGCGCGGCGGCAGGCCCGAGCTGGTGCTGCAGCACGAGCGCGAGGGGGCGCGGATCGCCGAGGCCGTCCTCGAAGAGCTCGGATACGGGCGCGAGCTCATCACCGAGGTCTCCGACATCGTGCTCACCCACGACAGCATGCGGGAGGCGAAGTCGGTCAACGACGCCGTGGTGAAGGACGCCGACAAGGTGTGGCGCCTCACCCCGCATGGCCTCGACACGGTGATGGACTGGTTCGGCCTCGACCGGGCCACGGCGAACCGGCTCTGCTCGTGGCGCGTGCACGACCGCCTGCACACCGACGCCGCCCGGCACCTGGCGCTCGGCCTCTCCGCGATCGCCTCCGTCGACAGCTTTCCCGAGCGCATCGAGCTGGCACGATGAGGCCGAGGTGAGAACCGGCGAGAGCGGGCGCACGGTCGCATCGCGCATCCTCACCGTCTTCGAGGCCTTCGAGGCGCACGGGCCGAATCTCTCGCTGACGCAGATCGCCGAGTTCGCCGATCTGCCGCTCAGCACCGCCCACCGCATCGTCGGCGAGCTGCACGAGTGGGGCGCGCTCGTGCGCGACCCGCAGGGGCGCTACCAGATCGGGCTCAGGCTCTGGGAGCTGGGGCAGAACGCCGGCCGCCGCCTGCGCGACACCGCGCGCCCGTTCCTGCAGGATCTCTTCTCGCTCACCGGCGAGACCGCCCACCTCGCGGTGCGCGAGGGCGACGAGGCGCTCTACGTCGATCGCATCTACGGCTCGAAACGGGTGCCGCGCGCCTCGCGCATCGGTGGCCGGCTGCCGCTGCACGCGACCGCGGTCGGCAAGGTGCTGCTCGCCACCGAGGCGCCGTGGTTCCGGGAGGCGTATCTGCACGGCCCGCTGAAGCGGCTGACCCCTTACACCCACGTGGACCCGGTCGCGCTCGCCGTCGAGCTCGCGGAGATCGCCGAGAACGGCTACGCGATCACCGGCGAGGAGGCGCGCGCGGGCGCCTGCTCGATCGCCGTGCCGGTGGGGGCCGGGTCGGGCTCGGGATCGGGCCAGGGCCAGATCGAGGCCGCGATCGGCATCGTCGCCCTCTCCTCGCAGCTGCCGACGATCACCCGGCACCTGCCGGTGCTGCAGGGAGTCGCGCACCGCATCGCGGCCGCGGTCCAGCGCCGCCCCCTGGCCGGGCCGCAGCCCGGCTGAGCCGCGAGCAACTCGCTTCCATTCAGCGGAAGGAGCGCATACCCTTCCGCCGATCCCGGCTCATACTTGCGATAACCGTTCGATGGAGAAATTGGAGCAGGCAATGACCGCAGTGGAGTCACCGTCCAGGGGCGGCTGCCCCGTGCACCACGGTTTCGAGCCGTTCGATCAGAAGGACCCGTTCCCCGCCTACGCGGAGCTCCGCCGCGAGGAGCCGGTGATGTTCGACGAGCGGATCGGCTACTGGGTCGTCACCCGCTACGACGACGTGAAGGCGGTCTTCGACGACTGGGAGACCTTCAGCAGCGAGAACGCCCAGGCCCCGGTTCGCGAGCGCAGCGCCGAGACGAAGCGCATCATGGCGGAGGGCGGCTTCACCGCCTACTCCGGCCTCTCGGCGCGCACCCCGCCCGAGCACACCCGCATCCGCAAGGTCGCGCAGAAGGCCTTCACCCCTCGCCGCTTCAAGGTGCTCGAGCCCAGCATCCGCGCCCACGTGGTCGAGCGCCTCGAGGCCATGCTCGAGCGCCCGGGCGCCGAGGGCGACTTCTTCGCGGATCTCGCCTACGACGTGCCCACCGTCACGATCCTGACGCTGATCGGCGCCGACACCGGCAAGGTCGACCTGTTCAAGCAGTGGAGCGACTCGCGCGCCGCCATGACCTGGGGCGACCTCAGCGACGAGGAGCAGATCCCCCACGCGCACAACCTCGTCGACTACTGGCAGGAGTGCCTGCGGCTCGTGCAGGACGCTCACGACACCGAGCGCGACACCCTGGTGGGCGACATGGTGCGCTCGCAGCGGGCGGGCGACGAGATCAGCGACCACGAGATCGCCTCGGTCGTCTACAGCATGCTCTTCGCCGGGCACGAGACCACGACGACGCTCATCTCGAACGCGATGCGCGTGCTGCTCGCGCATCCCGAGCAGTGGCGGCAGCTGGTGGAGGATCCCTCGCGCATCCCGGGGGCGATCGACGAGGTGCTGCGCTACAGCGGCTCCATCGTCGCCTGGCGTCGCAAGGCGCTGAAGGACGCCGAGGTGGGCGGGGTCGCGATCCCCGCGGGCGCCGAGCTGCTGCTGGTGATGGGATCCGCGAA
>CALMSE010000154.1 GCA_937872275.1 uncultured Leucobacter sp.
GGATCACCGACAGCGCCGCGAAGGTCGCCGCCAGCACGAGGCCCGCCGAGGTGATCACCCCGCCGGTCACGGACAGGCCCCGGATCATCCCCGCGCGCGTGCCGTGCACGAGGGACTCCTCCCGCACGCGGGTCATCAGGAAGATGTTGTAGTCGATGCCGAGCGCGACGAGGAAGATGAAGCTGTAGAGCGGCACCGCGGGGTCCGCCCCGGGGAAGCCGAAGACGTGGTCGAACATCAGGGCGGCGACGCCGAGCGCCGTGCCGAAGGAGAGCACGGTGGTGAGGATCAGCAGCACCGGCGCCAGGATCGATCGCAGCAGCAGCATGAGGATCAGGAGGATCACCGCGAGCACGACCGGGATGATGAGCGTGCGGTCGTGGATGGACGCGTCATCGGTGTCGATCGCCGTCGCGGTCACCCCGCCGACCAGCGCGTCGATCCCGGCATCCGCCAGCGATGCGCGCAGCTCGCGCACGGTCTGCTGCGCGCCCTCCGAGTCGGCGGCCTCGGTGAGGGTCGCCTGCAGCATCACCCGGCCGTCGACGACGGTGGGGGCGGGCGCCGGGGTGCCCGGCGGGCCGTAGGCGACGACGCCGTCGGCGGTCACCGGGGCGGAGCCCGCCGCGGCCCCGTCGGAGAGCACGGCGACGCCGTCGACGCCCGGGCTGGCGAGCAGGACGTCCGCGATGGGCTGCAGCTCACCCTCCGCTCCGACGACGTAGGCCGGGCTGCCGGATCCGCCCGGGAAGTGCTCGCCGAGGGCGAGCTGCCCGTCTCGCGCCTCCGAGGCGCCGAGCACCAGCTCCGACTGGGCCACGCCCTGGGCGTTGAGCTGGGTCAGCCCGGCCGCGCCGACGAGCAGCAGCACGGTCGTGCCGATCCAGATGGCCCGCGGGCTGCGACGGATGGTGCGGCCGAGCCATGCCCAGAGACCCGTGCCCGGCACCCCGCCCTCGGCGGCGACGACCTCGGGTTCGTACCGGGGCCGCCGGGGCCAGAAGGCCGCGCGGCCGAAGGCGAAGAGGATCGCCGGCAGCAGCGTCAGCGCGGAGAGCATCGCGAAGACGATGCCGATCGAGGCCACGGGGCCGAGCGTGCTGTTCGACTTGAGGTCGCTGAGCAGCAGGCACAGGAGCCCCGCGATCACCGTGCCGCCCGAGGCGAGGATCGGCTCGAAGGAGGCGCGCAGCGCGCGCATGCTCGCGACCCACTTGTCCTGGGTGACGCGCAGCGCCTCGCGGTAGCGGGCCACGTAGAGCAGCGAGTAGTCGGTGGCCGCGCCGATGACGAGGATGAAGAGGATGCCCTGGGTCTGACCGCTCAGCAGCAGCACCCCAGCCTTGGCGAGCCACCAGACGGTGAGGAGCGCCACGGTGAGGGCGAAGAGGCTCGTCGAGAGCACCGCGATGGGGAGGAGGAAGGAGCGGTAGACGATGATGAGGATCACGAACACGGCGAGCAGCGCCACGAGCAGCAGCAGCCCGTCGATGCCGGAGAAGGCCTCGACGAGGTCGGCGGTGAAGCCCGCCGGGCCGGTGACGAAGGAGTCCACTCCTGCCGGCGCAGCCGCGGCGAGCGCCGAGGAGACCTCCGCGACGACGTCGCCGATGCCCGCCTCGGCGTCGATCGGCACGAAGGCCTGCGCCGCCCTGCCGTCCTCGGAGGGGATGAGCGGGGACGCCTCCTCGACCCCGGCGATGTCGGCCAGATCCGCCACGGCCGCCTCGAGGGCGCCGAGCTGCTCGGCGGTCAGCTCGCTCTCACCGGCGAACACGATCACCGCGGGGATGGAGTCGGAGGCGCTGAACTCGCCGAGGAGCTCCTGCACGCGCGTGGCGTCGGCCGACTCGGGCAGATAGCTGGTCTGGTCGTTGGAGGAGACCTCGCTCACCTTGCCGAAGTACGGCCCCCCGATCGAGGCGCCGGCGAACCAGACGAGGATCAGCACCGCCGGCAGCAGCACGCGCAGCCAGCGCGGGACCCGGCGCCCGGCGGATGCGGGAGCGACGGCGGGCGAGGCGCCGCCCCTTCGGTGATCGGTCATGCGGTGAGCCTCCAGAGCAGGATGAGTATCAATGTGGCGAGGAAACCTGAGAGATAGTTCAATGCGATGAACCGGCGCCAGGCCCGGTTCGTGGCGGCCGCGGTGTCGTCGGTGACCCGGATCCAGGGCGCGCAGTTGAGCAGGTAGGGCAGCGCGATGACGGCGGCGAGCGGCCCGGGCCAGGGCGTGGCGAGCATCAGCAGGCCGGCGGCGAGCCACAGCGCCAGCGCGAGGATCACGGTGCGACGCGCGCCGAAGGCGGTCGCGATGGATCCGATGCGCGCCTCCCTGTCCGGGCCGATGTCCTGCACCGCTCCGAACATGTGGGCGGCCATGCCCCAGACGAAGAAGGCGACGAGCGTCGCCGCGATCCCTCCGCCGGGCTCCGCACCGGCCAGGGCGAGGCCGACCAGCGCGGGACTCGTGAAATGGAAGCTGGAGGTGATCGAGTCGAGCACCGGCCGCTCCTTGAAGCGCAGCCCGGGGACCGAGTAGGCGATGACGGCGAAGCTGCTGAGCGCGATGCACAGCCAGGCCGTGGGTCCGCCGGCGAAGAGCAGCACGACCAGGAAGGGCAGATTGCACGCGAGCACCAGGCGCAGCAGCGGCCGGTGGAGCTCGGGGGCGAGCAGCGCCCCCTCGATGCCGCCCTTGCGCGGATTCTTCGCATCGGACTCGTAGTCGAAGACGTCGTTGATGCCGTACATCGCGAGATTGTAGGGAACGAGGTAGTAGACGGTGCCGATGATCAGCAGCCAGTCGATCTCCCGGGTGGTCATCAGCATCGCCGCGGCGAAGGGGAAGGCCGTGTTGACCCAGCTCACCGGCCGGGAGGCGACGAAGGCCTGTCGCAGGAGACGCCCCGCGGAGACGCCGCCGCGCCGCGTCAGCGCCACCCAGAGCGCCGGAAGGCCCAGTCCCGCTGCAATCGGATAGGCGAGATCCTCGATCGGGGCGAGGCCGATGCGCGCCCCGGCGATCAGCGACTCCTCGTAGCCGAACAGCCCGAGCCCGATCATCGCGTTGTCGAACACCGCCGTCAGCACGAGCAGCACCAGCAGCGCCGCCGCGACGGCGATCCAGTGACGGCGCCGTCCGGCGCGGGGGACTCTCCGTGGGAGCAGGATCGCCGCGGCGATCGCGACCGCGAGGAAGGGCAGCGAGAGCAGCGCGTAGCTCATCCCCGGTCCCTCCCGGGTCCACGGATCAGGCGCGCGGCCCCGGTGTACAGCACCATGGTGCAGAGCACTAGGAACACCAGGAAGACCGGCTCCTCGAGCGGGAGCTCGGGGGCCAGCAGGATGCCGGTGGAGATCGCGGAGTCGCCGCTGAGGAAGACGCCCGCCCCGATGCCCGCGGCGTCCCAGAGCAGCAGGAAGCCCACGCCTGCCGCGGTCACCAGGCCGGCCGCCGCGGCGTCGTGCCAGAAGAAGAGCCGGAACCGCCGGTCGAGCAGCAGCATGCAGCCGATCCCGAGCAGCAGGGAGACCAGGTAGACGGCGCCCATCATCGGCTGCGCTCCGAGAGGCGCTCCGAGAGGCGCGCCTCGCCGCGCACGTCGAGCGGGCCGGCGGTGCGGTCGCCGCGGATGCGCTTGAGCACGAGCTCGGCGCTGATGAGGCACATCGGTACCCCCACCCCGGGCGCGGTCGTCGCCCCGGCGTAGTAGAGCCCGTCGACGCGCTTCGACTGGTTCTGCGGCCGGAACATGGCGCTCTGGCCGAGGATGTGGGCCGGGCCGAGCATGCCGCCTCGCCAGGAGTGGTAGTCGCCTGCGAAGTCGGCCGGGCCGAGGGTGTGGCGCAGAACGATGCGCTCCCGGAGATCGGGGATGCCGGCCCAGGCGGCGATCTGGTCGATGGCGGCGTCCGCGGTGCGCTCGACGCGCAGGTCGCCGCCTCCGTCCGCGCCGCCGCGCCCGATCTCCGGCAGGGGCGGGATCGGGACGAGCACGAAGAGGTTCTCGTGCCCGGGCGGAGCGACGCCCGGATCGCTGGCGCTCGGCTTGCAGACGTAGATGGATGCCGGATCCGGGATCGATGGCTCGTCCCCGAAGATGGCGGAGAAGTTCGCGTCCCAGTCCCGGGTGAAGAACAGCGAGTGGTGGGGGAGCTCGGGAAGCGGCCCGGAGACGCCGAGCATCGCGATCACGGCCCCGGGGCCGCTCACCTTCCGGCGCCACCAGGTCTCGGGGTAGCTCTGCGCCTCCCGGTCGAGCAGTGCGGTCTCGGTGTGGTGCAGATCGGCGCACGAGACGACGATGTCGGCCTGCTCCCGGTGCGCGGTTCCCTCGCGGTCCGTCCACCGCACGCCGTCGGCCCGCAGCCGTCGGCCGCCCGGGCGGGTGTCGATGCGGGTCGCCTCGGCGCCGGTGACGATCTCGACGCCGGCCTCCGCGGCGAGCCCGGCGATCCGCTCCACGATCGTCCAGAACCCGCCCGCGGGGTACTGCACGCCCTCCTCGAGGTCGAGGGCGCTCATCAGGTGGTACATCGCCGGGGCATCGGAGGGGGCGGTGCCGAGGAAGACGGCGGGGTAGCCCAGGATCTGCCGGAGCGTCGGGTGCCGGAAGCGCTTCGCGATGTGCCGTTCGAGCGAGACGCCCAGCAGTCTCGCGAGCCGCGGAAGGCTGCGCAGCACCTCGGCCCTGCCCAGCGACCGCAGGCGGGTGAAGGGGTTGTAGAGGAAGTAGCGCTCGGCCATCAGGGCGGTGCGGGCCGCCGAGGCGAGGTGCTCCCGGAGTCGCTCGCCGCCGCCCTCCTCGAGCCCTTCGAAGACTTCGCGGATCAGCGCCGGATCGCGGGGCACGGTCACGGGTGACGACTTGCCGCCGGGCTTCTCGGGCTCCGGGAAGACCCGGTACGCCGGGTCGAGGGTCGCGAGATCGAGCTGTTCGCGGGTGCTGGTGCCGAGCATCTGGAAGAAGTGCTCGAAGACGCGCGGCATGAGGTACCAGGAGGGGCCCGTGTCGAAGCGGAAGCCCTCGCGCTCGAGCAGCCCAGCCCGTCCGCCGAGCCGGGTGCCGCGCTCCAGCAGCCGCACGCTGTGACCGTCGCGGGCGAGCAGTGCCGCGGTCGCGAGCCCCGCCACCCCGCCGCCGATCACGACGACGCGGGGCATCAACCCGCCTGCTTCCGGGACGCGGCGACGGCATGCAGGAGGATGCGCGCCTTGGCGGCAGCGGAGAGGCGGATGCGTCTGCGCCGGAGCTCCGCGACCGAGGCGGCGGCGATGCGGTCGGTGAGGGCGGAGAAGAGCTCGAGTGCGCTGCGGACCGCCACGGCGGCGTCCCCCGGCAGCAGCGGGAGCGCTGCAGCGGCCTCGGCGAGCTGCTCGCGGATGGTGGCCACCCAGCGATCCCGGTCGGCGCCGTCGAGCTCGCCGTCGGCGCTGAGATAGCTGCGCCGAAGGCGCGAGGTGTCGTCGGCCAGGTCTCTCAAGAAGTTGACGTTCTGGAAGGCCGCGCCCAGACTCCGTGCGCCGCGCTCGAGCGCGGCGCGTCGGGCAGGGGTCAGAACCTCCTGCCGGGTGAAGACGCGCAGACACATGAGCCCGACGACCTCCGCGGATCCGTATACGTAGTCGCGGTGGGAGTCGGAATCGAAGCCCGTCAGCGCGGTCGCGGCGAGCGGATCCGCCACGCGCCCGGTCCGCGGCAGGTCGGCGCGCATCGAATCGAAGAAGGGGGAGGTGAGCGAGGCGTCGATGCCGGATTCCCGGGCCGTGCGCGCGAAGGCGTGGACCACGGGATTGCTGCTGTAGCCCAGCTCGATCGCGCGCTCCGTCTCCGCGCGGAGCCGGGCGAGCGCCCGGTGCTGCTGGGAGGGCGAGAGCCCGGCCTCGACGGCGACCCCGTCGACGAGTTCGTCCGCGACCCTCACCAGCGCGTAGATGTTCCGCACGTGGGCGCGATGCCGGCGGCCGAGCAGTCGCGTGGCGGTGCCGAAGGAGGTCGAGTAGGCCTCGATGACCTGATTCGAGGCCAGCTCGGCCGTGCGCGAGTATCGCGCGAGCGGCGGGAGGCGATCCAGCGCTCCGCTCATGTCGAGCGTCCTTCGATCCTCGCGACCAGCCCGACGAGCAATCGCGCGAGCGGCCGGGGCACCTCCTCCTCGGAGTCGGAGAGCAGCCGCAGGCATGCGGCGAGCTGCTCCTCCACCAGCGATCGCGTGAACTGCTCGGCACCGCATTCGCTGAGCATCGCTCGGATCGCGAGCCCGTCCTGCTCGCGGAGATCGGGGGATCCGAGCATCGGCTCGATGCTCGGCCAGACGCTCGTCATGCGGGCGTAGGCGATGATCGCCGTCTCCTTGCCCTCGCGGAGATCGGAGTAGGCGTCCTTGCCGTGCTCGGCCGGGGAACCGAAGACGGAGAGCAGATCGTCCTGCAGCTGGAAGGCGAGCCCCAGGTGCCGGCCCGCCCGCGCCAGGAAGGCCTCGAGCCCGGGTGCCGCGCCGGCGAGCACGGCGCCCGCCCTCATGGGGAGTTCGAAGGTGTAGGCCGCCGTCTTCCACCTGGACATGGAGAGTATGGCGTCGAGCTCCGCGGTGACCGTGCCGAGGCCCAGGCCGATGTCGAGCTGCTCGCCGGCCACCGATTCCGTGATCGTGCGATCCAGGGCGTCGAGCAGCCGGAGCCGGGCCTCCTGGGGCAGCGATTCGCGAGCGAAGGCCTGGAGTGCGGCGGTGAGCATGAGATCGCCCATGAGGATCGCCCCCGACCGCCCCCACTGCAGGCCGGCGGGGGGCTCCTCGCGTTCGCGGGCGGAGCGGTCGCCCAGGGGCTCCGGGTGGGCGTCCTGCGCGATGAGACCGATGAGATTCGGCCGATGCCGCCTGGTGAGGTCGCCGTCGATCACGTCGTCGTGCAGCAGGAACGCGTAGTGCAGCAGCTCCACGGCGGCGGCGAGCCTGACCGCCGCGGCTCGGGTCTCGGAATCCAGGGGCTGTTCGGACTCGCCGGCGAGCGCGTCGAAGACCCCGAGCAGCAGCCGGGGGCGCAGCATCTTGCCACCGAGCAGGCAGTCCGCGGCGGCTTCCCAGAGACGCGCGAACTGGGCGCCGTAGCGCGCGGCCTGATCGGTGCGCTCGCGGAGGAACGCGGCCAACTGCGCCTCGACGGGTGAGGCCGCTCCGGTGCGGGGCCTGTCGACGGTGACCGTCTCACGCATGGCCGGCCCCCTCATCGAAGCGGCGGCGCGCGATGAGGAGCGGAAGCTGATCCCGGAGCCAGGGGCTGAAGGCGAACGGCGTCAGGGCGACGGATCGCGCGAGCGAGTGCGGATCCACCCATGCCCATTCGGCCACTTCGTCGGGTTGGGGCTCGATGCTCCCGTCGAGTTCGGCGATGAATACCGGGCACACCTCGTTCTCGACCGTTCCGCTCGCGTCGGCCGCGCGATAGCGGAAGTCGGGGAGTGCGGGACGGAGGCCGGAGAGCGCGGCCCCGAGCTCCTCGCGCCCCCTCCGGCGGACGGCGTCTTCCAGCGCCTCTCCGGGGGAGGGGTGGCCGCAGAAGCTGTTCGTCCAGACTCCCGGCCAGGTGCGCTTGGTCAGGGATCGGCGCGTGACGAGGATCCGGTGCTCGTCGTCTCGGAGGTAGCAGGAGAACGCGAGGTGCAGGGGCGTCTCCGACCCGTGGACCTCGGCCTTGTCCGCCGAGCCGATGGGCCTTCGGTGCTCGTCGAGAAGCACCACCCGTTCGCTGCGCATGATCCCCGCTCTTCTCGCCGCCCGGCACCCTTCGATGCCCATCAACATATAGTATTCTTCTGGAGATAGTAAACCAATGTTTAGTAAACGTGCAAGGCGTGCTGCACCGCGATCCTTAGGATGAAGGTATGGCTGAGACACCCGCTGGAACGGAAGGCGATCCGATCTCGGCGAACCTGTACGAGGTGGATTCCAGCGACCCTCGCAGCGAGCTGGTCGATCGATCCGGACTCGCGCCGGAGGATGTCGGTCAGATCGGGATGCTGATGAGGGCGCTCTCCGAGCTCCGGACCGCCGAGGAGCAGCTCTCCGCGGCCTCGCAGAAGTACATGAGGCTGAGCACCCAGGACATGCGGGCGATCCACTACCTCATCGTCGCGGGCAATCGCGAGGCGCTGGTGACTCCCGGCATGCTCGCCGCCCACCTGAAGATATCGGCGGCATCGACGACCAAGCTCCTGAACCGCCTCGAACGCGGAGGGCACATCACCCGCGAGGTGCACCCCACCGACCGCCGCGCCTTCGCGATCAAGGTGACTCCCGAGACGGAGGTCTCGGCCATGCAGACCGTGGGGCGCCAGCAGGCCAAACGGTTCTACGCGGCCGCGAGGCTCACGCGCGACGAACGCGAAGTGGTGATCCGGTTCCTGGAGGACATGACGGGGGAGCTGTCGCTCGCGGGTTCGGGCTGGGCCGAGGAGGCGCCCGGCGAGGCCCCGGGGAGCGGGCGCCCGGCGGAGCGCTGAGGGGGTTCCGCCTCGTCGCAATGGTAGTGTGGTGCACGTTTCGGCGTCGGCCGTGCCGCCGCCGCGACGGGCTCGGGCGAACGCCCGAACGGGCCGCAGAGCGAGTGGAGGCGCAGCCGCGTGATCGAGCAGTACGACGCCTACCTGTTCGACCTCGACGGGGTCATCACCCCCACCGTGCTGCTGCATCGCAGGGCCTGGCGCGAGGCCTTCGAGCGGGTGTTCCGAGCCTCGGGCGCCGAGCCCTATCGCGAGAGCGACTACTTCGACTCGCTGGACGGGCGGCCCCGTTTCGAGGGCGTCGCCGCCCTGCTCGAGGCTCGCGGGATCGCGCTGCCGATGGGGGAGGAGGGCGACGAGGGGTTCGGCACGATCCGCGGCATCGGCAACGCCAAGAACCGCCTCTTCGCCGAGATGCTCGAGCGCGACGGCATCAACCCCTATCCGGGCACGGTGCGCCTGATCGACCGGCTGGGCGCTCAGGGCAAGCCGCTCGCCGTCGTCTCGAGCTCGCGCAACGCCGAGGAGGTGCTGCGGGCGGCGAGGCTGCGAGACCGCTTCGCGGCGGTCGTCGACGGAGTCGTCGCCGCGCGCGAGGGGCTCCCGGGCAAGCCCGCCCCCGACACCTTCCTGCGCGCGGCCGAGCTGCTCGGTACGACGCCCGAGCGCGCGGTGGTGTTCGAAGACGCGGCCTCGGGCGTCGAGGCCGGCCGCGCCGGCGGCTTCGGCCTCGTCGTGGGGGTGGATCGCGGCGCGGGCCGCGCCGCGCTCGAGGCGGCGGGCGCCGACACGGTCGTCGAGGACCTGGGGGAGCTGAACTGATGGAACCCGCCGCCTTCGAACCGCCGAGCACCGCACCGCACGGCGCCGAGCCCCACCGCGACTTCGGCACCGACCCCTGGCGCCTCACGGTGCACGGCATCGACCCGGCGCTCGCCGGGCAGGACGAGACGATCTTCGCCCTCGCCAACGGCTACCTCGGCATGCGCGGCAATCACGAGGAGGGCCGCCCGCTCGGCAACCACGGCACCTTCGTCAACGGCCTGCACGAGACCTGGGCGATCCGCCACGCCGAATACGCCTACGGCTTCGCCGAGCACGGCCAGACCATCGTCAACGCGCCCGACGCGAAGACGATCCGCATCTACGTCGACGACGAGCGCCTGAACCTCTCATCGGCCGACATCCTCGAGGTGAGCCGCACCCTCGACCTGCGAGCCGGCACGCTCGCCCGCGAGCTGCTGTGGCTCACGCCGACCGGCAAACGGGTGCGCGTCGAGACCCGCCGCATGGTCAGCTTCGCCTCGCGGCACATGGCGACGATCGAGATGCGCGTCACGGTGCTCGACGCCGACGCCGAGCTCACCATGTCGAGCCTCATCATGAACCGGCAGGATCTCGGCCGAGTCGACCCGGTGATCCCGCCCGGCGGCGCGCTGCTCGTCGACCCGCGCAAGAGCGAGCGCCTCGCCGAGCGCACGCTCGAGCCGGGCCCGGCCCTGCACGAGGGCCGGCGCAGCGTGCTGAGCTTCCAGGTGCGCAACTCGCGCATGACGCTGGGGGTGGGCGTCGACCACGACTTCGACGGCGGCGACACGGGCGGAAGCGCCGGCGAGGCCGCGGGGGAGTGGCAGACCCGCGTGCAGGCCTCCGAGGATCGCGTGCGGCACGTGTTCCAGGGCCGCGCCAGGCAGGGCCGCACGGTGACGCTCCTGAAGACCATCGCCTACCACTCGTCGTCGACCGCGACCCTCTCCGAGATGATCGACCGCTGCGTGCACACCCTCGACCGAGCCGCCGCCGAGCCGCCCGAGCAGCGCTGGAAGACGCAGCGCGAGTTCCTCGACGGGTTCTGGGATCGCAGCGACGTCGAGGTCGACGCCGAGCCGGGCGTGCAGCAGGCGATCCGCTGGAACCTCTTCCAGCTCGCCCAGGCCGCCGCCCGCGCCGACGGCCGCGGCATCGCGGCGAAGGGGCTCACCGGTTCAGGGTACAGCGGGCACTACTTCTGGGACGCCGAGATCTACGTGCTGCCCTTCCTCAGCTACACCTCGCCGCTCTGGGCCCGCAACGCGCTGCGCTCCCGCCAGCGCATGCTGCCTCAGGCCCGGCTGCGGGCGACGATCCTGAACGAGGAGGGCGCGCTCTTCCCGTGGCGCACCATCAACGGCGAGGAGGCGAGCGCCTACTACGCCGCCGGCACCGCGGCGTACCACATCAACGCCGACATCACCTACGCGCTCGCGCGCTACGTCGCGGCCACGGGCGACCTCGAGTACATGGTGTCCGGCGCGGCCGACATCGCGGTCGAGACCGCGAGGCTCTGGTCCAGCCTGGGGTTCTGGGACGGGGACCGCTTCCACATCCACGGCGTCACCGGCCCGGATGAGTACACGACGGTGGTGAACGACAACCTCTTCACGAACGTGATGGCGCGCTTCAACCTGCGCTTCGCCGTCGAGGTGGTGCGCACGCTCGAGACCGACGCGCCCCACGAGTACGCGGAGCTGTGCGCGCGGCTGCGGCTCGACCCCGCCGAGGTCGAGGCCTGGGAGCGGGCGGCCGAGGGCATGCACGTGCCCTACTCCGACGAGCTGCGGGTGCACCCGCAGGACGCGCACTTCCTCGAGCGCGAGGTCTGGGACCTCGCGGCCACCCCTCCCGAGCAGAAGCCGCTGCTCCTGCACTTCCACCCGCTCGTCATCTACCGCTTCCAGGTGCTGAAGCAGGCCGACGTGGTGCTCGCGCTGCTGCTCGCGAGCGACGAGTTCAGCCGCGACGAGAAGAGACGGGATTTCGAGTACTACGACGCGCTGACGACGGGGGACTCGACGCTGTCGGCCGTCGTGCAGTCGATCATCGCCGCCGAGGTGGGCTACCGCGAACTCGCCTACCGCTACTTCGAGCACGCGCTGCACGTGGACCTCGACGACCTGCACCGCAACTCCTCCGACGGCGCCCACATCGCCTCGGCGGGCGGGGTCTGGATGGCGCTCGTGCAGGGCTTCGCGGGGCTCCGCGACGCGGGGCGCCGCCTCAGCTTCGATCCGCGCCTGCCCGAGCACTGGGGCGGGCTGCGCTTCGCGCTGCAGTGGCGCGGCAGCCGCCTCGCGGTGTCGCTCGAGCGGGAGCGGATCTGCTTCGAGCTCGTGGCGGGCGAGAAGCCCGTGCCCGTGCGCGTCAGGGGCGAGAAGTTCCTCGTCGGCCCGGGCGCCCCCGTCGAGGTGCCGCTGGCCGATCACGGGCCCGAGCTCGCGGCGTTCCGCGGGCTTTCCGCCGGCATGCTGCCGCGCGACGGAGACAGCGGCGTGATCGACTTCGACCCGGAGGCGCTCACGGCGCCCACCCCGGTGCCGACGCTGCCGCCGACGGCGTAGGCGGCGGATCGTGATGGATCCCGCCGCCGCGCTCGCCGAGGCGCTTGCCGTCGATGACTCCTCGGACCGGCTGCAGGCCGCGCTCGCCGCCGGCACCCGCCCCGAGGCGGCCTACCTCGAGCCGCTCGTCGCGCGCTGCGCGATCGAACCCGACTTCTACGTGCGCGACATGCTGACGTGGGCGCTCACGCGGCTGCCCGGAGAGCTCGTGCTGCCGAGAATCATCGCCGAGCTCGATGCGGACGCCCCGCAGGCGCGCAGCCAGGCCCTGCACACGCTGTCGAAGCTCCGAGACGGGCGCGCGTGGCAGGCGGTCGCCTCCCATCTGCACGACCCCGACGACGAGGTCGCCCGAGCCGCCTGGCGCACGGCCGCCGGGCTCGTGCCGGAGGAGCAGCGCTCCCGGCTCGCGGAGGAGCTGACCGCCGAACTCGGCCGCGGCGGGCTCGAGGTCATGCGCAGCCTCAGCCGGGCCTTCGTCGAGCTCGGCGAGACGGCGACCCCCGCGCTCGAGGCCGCGGCGACGGGCGAGGGGATCGCGGCTCGTCACGCCGGTGCGACGCTGCGCCTCCTCGAAGACCCCGGGTCGACGTTCTTCCTCGACCCGGCGTGAGGGCGCTCCGGCGCCGGCGCCGGCCCGTCCGGCCCCGCACCGGGCTCCGACCCCTGCGCCCTACCGCGCGAGGATGTCGCTCAACTCCCGGGTGAACGAGAACATCGGGGAGTGGCTCGAGGCGAGGCGGAACACGGTCGCCTGAGAGCGTTCGGCCATGAGCGTCTGCAGCTCGGGCGGGATCGCCCCGTCCTCCGTGCAGACGACGTAGTCCGTGGGGATCGCGATCGGCTCGGGCAGGGTCACCGGCGTCGCGAAGATCGACAGCGGCTGGGGATCGAGGCGGGCGGTCGCCGCCGCCATCGCCTCCTCGGACAGGTCGTGGTAGAAGACCTCGCGGGCCTTCGACCGGTCGAACACCGCGACGGGCGGCTCGCCCTCGATGACGATGTTCGCCTGCACGCCGTCGGCCGCGCCCTCGGGAAGGCCCGCGAGGTCGAGCAGCGACTCCCCGTCGACCGGGCGGAACGCGGTGACGTAGACGAGGCGCGAGATGCGCTCGGGCACCCGGCCCGCGACCTCGGTGACGACGATGCCGCCCATGCTGTGCCCCACGAGCACGACGGGCTCGGGCGAACCCTCGATGACCTCGACCACCCGCTTCGCGGCGAGGTCGAGCGTCACCTCCGACACCGGCGTCGGATCGTCGCCGGCGCCCGGCAGGTCGAAGACGTCGACGCGGTGGCCGCGGGCGCGCAGCTCCTCGGCCACCGGCTCCCACGACCAGGCGGCATGGAACGCGCCGTGGACGAGGACGAAGCGCCGGCTCCCGTCGGCGGAGGGGTCGGGCGATGCGGCCATGATGCTCCTTCGGTCTCGGATACCGTCATGCTAGCCCGCCGACGGCCCCGGCGGGAAGGAGTGCGGACGGGACGGGGAGAGAGCGCTGCGGCGCGGAACGCCGGGGCCGCCCGAGCCGCACGGCCGCCCGGTCGGCCCGGTCCCCTCGGTCCGCCCGCGCGAATTCCGGCGTTCCGGAACGAGCCCGGTCAAGCCCCTTCCGTGCGCGGGCCGTCGGCGGCAGACTGAAGGCCGGGTCGGTGCGCGAGCGTCGAGCGCCCCTGCCCGGCCCGGCATACGGAAGGAGCGCGCATGAACCACCACGAGCCCCGCCATGCCGAGGGTGCGGTGACCTCGGTCCCGCGCCTCGACCTCGAGCGCTACCTCGGCCTCTGGTACGAGGTCGG
>CALMSE010000155.1 GCA_937872275.1 uncultured Leucobacter sp.
ATCTTCGAGCGGCTTGATGGCGACCGACACGGTTGACCTCATTTCTTCGCGTGACTCAGCATTGTGCGGCGCCCGCCTCGGGCGCCCTGCTAGCGAGTTTAGGGTCTCGGCTGGCACTCTTGCAAGGCGAGTGCCAACGAATGGCCGCCCGGATCGCGCTGGGCGAACACGGCCCGGCGCCGAGCGCGGCGGCGGCGAAGGCGGGAAGCGGCGGCGAAGGCGCCCTCCCACCGGGTCACCACCCGTGAAATAATCGTGGAGACGGCCGGAAGGCACCGGCCGCGAACCGACGAGGAGCGACCGTGTCGAATCCCAATGCCCCCCAGTATCCGCAGCAGCCGCAGCAGCCGGTCTACGCGCCGCAGGCGCCGCCCGCCGCACCGGCCTACGCGCCGCGGCCCGCCCTGCCGACCACGCTGGCCTACACGAACACCTTCGCGCTGGTGTCGATCATCACCGCGTTCCTCTCGCCCATCGCGGCCATCGTCTTCGGCCACATGGCGCTCGGCCAGATCAAGCGCAACGGCGACGCCGGGCGCGGCATCGCGCTGACCGGCCTCATCATCGGCTACGTCTACGCGGTCTCCATCGTGATCCTGGTCATCGCGTACGTCAGCATCTTCGCGGTGATGTTCGCCTCGCTCGCCTCCCTGTCGAGCAGCTACCGCTACTGAGCCGTTGACCGGCGCCGCGCACGCACGACGACCCCGGGGCACCGCCCCGGGGTCGTCGGCTTCAGCACGGAGCACGGCACCGAGCCCCCCGCCGCCGGGCTGGGAGGCGATGCTCGAGCCCTCGGGGCTGTCCCTGCTCGCGGACCTGGAGACCGAGCTCTCCGCGGGGGCGACGACCGCGCAGGCGGGCGCCCGGCTGCGTCGCGCGGGCGCCGCGCCCGAACTGGTCTCCGCCCTGCTCACGCAGGCGGAGCTGCGCGCGAAGGCTCGGGCGAAGTTCGGCGATGCCGCCGGCCGCATGCTCTTCACCCGCGCGGGCCTCGAGCAGGCCACACGAGCGCCGGTCGCTGCCCTGCACGCCCGGCGCTTCGTCGAGGCCGGGTGCCGCAGGGTGGCGGACCTCGGCTGCGGTCTGGGCGCGGAGTCGCTCGCACTCGCGGCGGCGGGGGCGGATCCGCACCCCGTCGAGATCGACCCGTTCACCGCGCGGCTCGCCGAGCACAACCTCGGCATCCCCGTGGAGATCGCCGACGCCGAGACCGTGGCGCTCGAGGGCGTCGACGGGGTCTTCCTCGACCCCGCCCGCAGGACCGCGGGCCACAGCGACACCCGCAGGATCGCCTCGCCCGACGACTACTCCCCCTCGCTCGGCTTCGCCTTCGGCCTCTCCGACCGGCTGCCGACCGGGGTGAAGCTCGGCCCCGGCCTCGACCGCTCCCTCCTCCCCGCGCACGCCGAGGCGCAGTGGATCTCGGTCGACGGCGCGCTCGTCGAGACCGGAATCTGGTTCGGCGCGGTGGCGCGGCCGGGCATCGGCCGGGCCGCGCTGCTGCTGCGCGCCGGGCGGCCCCATGAGCTCACCGCGAGCGCCGACGCCCCCGATCCGGAGGTCCGGCCGCTCGGCGAGTACCTCTACGAGCCCGACGGCGCCGTGATCCGCGCTCGGCTCATCGGTCTGCTCGCCGAGCGGATCGGCGCGGGCCTCGCGAGCGACGGGATCGCCTACCTCACGTCCGACGAGTTCGTGGCCACGCCCTTCGCGCAGGCATTCCGCATTATCGAGGAGCTCCCGGCGCGCGAGAAGGAGCTGCGGCGGGCGCTCGCGGCGCGCGGAGTCGGCGCCCTGGAGATCAAGAAACGAGGCGCCGACGTCGACCCCGCCGGCCTGCGCGCCCGCCTGCGGGTGAAGGGGCCGGAGTCGGCGACGCTGTTCCTCACGCGCGTCGCGGGCCGCCACGTCGCCCTGCTCGCCGAGCGCCGCTGACGGCGCCCGTCGGTCCCGATGTGGCCCGACGGTTCGGACGGAGCCCGGAGACGCCGAAGGGCCCCGGCTCGATGCCGAGGCCCCTACCCGTGCGAGACGATCAGCTGACGGTCACGAGACCCTGCTGGATCGCGGCCGCCACGATCGCGGCGATGACGATGATCAGGATGATCGCGATGACGATGCCGATCGCGCTCAGGATGACGCCGGTGAGCGCCATGCCGCGCGGCTGGCCCTTCCTGAGGCCGATGATGCCGAGGACGAGGCCCACGACACCCGCGGGGATGCTGAGCCACCAGACCCAGCAGAACACGATGCTGGCGATGCCGAGGATCAGCGCGGTGATGGCGAGACCCTTGGGCTGCACGGCTGCCGCGCCGTACGCCGGAGCCGCGGGGGCGGCCGGGGCGCTGTAGGCCGGGGCCGCGGGCTGCTCGGGCTGCGGAACTGCGGGCTGCTCGCCCGGAACGTTCTGAGACATGATTCTCCTTCTGGTGAGTCTCTGAGAGGAAGCTGGGACTTCCCTGTAACCACGATAGTGGAGGGGGTGGGCAGGCCCAAGCCTTTTTCTCGGCGCGTTCTCGCCCGCGAACGGGATCAGCCGTAGTAGCTGAGGCTGCCGAGCGACGCGAAGATGAAGAAGATCAGCAGGACGAACAGGAGCACCAGCACGATCGCGATGCCGCCGCAGATGATGCCGGTGAGGGCCATGCCGCGCGGCTGACCCTTCTTGAGCCCCACGATTCCGAGGATGAGGCCGACGACCGCGGCGGGGAAGCCGAGCCACCAGACCCAGAAGAACACGAGGCCGGCGATGCCCAGGATCATCGCCGTGATGGCCAGGCCCTTCGGCTGCACCGGCCCGGCGTAGCCGTAGGCGACGCCGTAGCTCTGCTGAGCACCGTATGCGGGGGCCGCGTAGCCCGGAGCCTGCGGCGCCGCGTAGGAGACCGGGGGCTGCTGCACCGCGGGCGGGGCGTAGCTCGGAGCCGCGGGCTGCGTGTAGACCGGGGGCTGGGGCTGAGCGAAGCTCTGCGGCGGCACGGGCTGAGCCGGAGCCGCGGGCTGGGCCGGCGGAGCGTACGACGGGGCGGCGGGCTGCACGGGCTGAGCCGGGGGCGCGTACGACGGAGCAGCCGGCTGCTGCACGGCCTGAGGCTGCGGCGCCTCGGGGGCCTGCGCCTCGGGGGCGGCCTGAGCCTCGGGGGCCTGGGGCGCGTTCTGCGAGGGGGCGGGGGTGGGCTCGTCGCCCGGCGTGTTCTGAGACATGGCACTCCAATTCGAAACGTCTCCGACCACCCTACCGCGGAGGGCCGACGCGCCGGGAGGGCCGGGATCCGAAGACCCCGGCCCTCCCGGTCGACGCCGCGCCGCTCGCGGCGCCGGGCCTCAGCCCTGGATGAGCGCCTCGATCGGCCCCCGCGCGAAGAAGATCACGAAGCCCGCGGCGACGACCCACAGCAGCCAGTGGATCTCGCGCGCCTTGCCCGAGAGCGAGCGGATGACGACCCACGACACGAAGCCCGCCCCGATGCCGTTTGCGATCGAATAGGTCAGCGGCATGACCACGACGGTGAGGAACACCGGCAGCGCCACGCCGAAGTCCACGAGGTCGATCCCCTTGATCTGCGTCATCATCATGGCGCCGACGACGACGAGCGCGGCTGCGGCCACCTCGGTCGGCACGATCTGCGTGAGCGGGGTGAAGAACATCGCGAGCAGGAAGAGCGCACCGGTGACGAGGTTGGCGAAGCCCGTGCGGGCGCCCTCGCCGATGCCCGATCCCGACTCGATGAAGACGGTGTTCGACGACGACGACGTGAGGCCGCCGGCGACGGCGCCCACGCCCTCGACGACGAGCGCCGACTTCAGGCGGGGGAAGTTGCCCTTCTCATCGGCGAGCCCCGCCTCGCGGGAGAGACCCGTGAAGGTGCCCATGGCGTCGAAGAAGTTCGTGAACAGCAGGGTGAAGACCAGCATGACGATGGCGATGACGCCGACCTTGCCGAAGTCGAAGCTGACCGCGCCGATCAGCGAGAGATCCGGGATCGCGAACGGGCTGCCGTCGAGCGCCGGCACGGTGAGCCCCCAGCCGCCGGGGTTGTCGACGCCCGACCCCAGGTGCCAGATCGCCTCGACGACGACCGCGATCACGGTGCCCGTCACGAGGCCGATGAGGAGTCCCCCGCGCACCTTGCGCGCGACGAGGATGCCGGTGAGCACGAGCGTGAAGACGAAGATGATCGTCGGCACCGTCGCGACCGAGCCGAAGACGCCGAGCTGCACGGGCGGGGAGGGGTTGCCCGTCGAGGTCACGAAGCCGGCATTGACGAAGCCGATGAAGGCGATGAAGAGGCCGATGCCCACCGTGATGGCGATCTTGAGCTCGATCGGCACGGCGTCGAAGATCATGCGGCGCAGGCCGGTTGCGGCGAGCAGCACGATGAGGAGGCCGTTGATGATGACGAGCGCCATGGCTTCGGGCCAGGTCACCTGACCCACGACCGAGAAGGCGAGGAAGGCGTTGATGCCGAGGCCCGCCGCGAAGGCGAAGGGCAACCGCGAGACGAGGCCGAAGAGGATGGTCATCACGCCGGCGGTCAGCGCCGTGACCGCGCCGACCTGGCCGAACTGCAGCTGATTGCCCGCGACGTCGGTCGTGGTCGTCAGGATGATGGGGTTGAGCACCACGATGTAGGCCATCGTGACGAAGGTGACGAGACCGCCGCGCACCTCGCGGCCGATGGTCGACCCCCGCTTGCTGATCTCGAAATAGCGGTCGAGGGCCCCGCGGGGCTCCGCGCCTCCGGTCTCCGTCGGCGTCTGAGTGTCTGCCACCTGGCTCTCCGTCTCTCTTGGGATGGCGCTGGAATCGCGCATGCGCGACGTAGAGACGCTATCACTCAGCGTGTTCCCAGGAAAAGAAGAACCCGCCGGAGGATCCGGCGGGTTCTCGCGACGAACGGAGGGTCAGCTGACGCCGAGGAGGTCGATCACGAAGACCAGCGTCTTCCCCGAGAGCGGATGCCCGCCGGCGGTCCCGTAGGCCTGCGCCGGGGGCACGACGAGCTTGCGGCGGCCGCCGGCCCTCATGCCGGGGATGCCGAGCTGCCAGCCCTGGATCAGCGAGCGCAGCGGGAAGTTGATCGATTCGCCGCGGCTCCACGAGCTGTCGAATTCCTCGCCCGAGTCGAACTCGACGCCGAGGTAGTGCACGTTGACGGTGCTCGAGGCGAGCGCTTCGTCGCCCGTCCCCTCGACGAGGTCTACGATCTGCAGCTCCGTGGGCGCGGGGCCCTCGGGGAACTCGATCTCGGGCTTCGACAGTGCTGAATCGCTCATGCCTCCCATTCTTGCCGCTCCGGCGGCGCCGCTGCGTGGGAGTTCGCTGTCAGAGGAACCTCAGAGGAACATCTTGCCCGGGTTCAGGAGCCCCTCGGGGTCGAAGAGCCCCTTGATGCCGCGCTGCAGCTCGAGCGAGTCGTCGCCCAGCTCGTCGCGCAGCCAGCGCGCCTTCAGCACCCCGATACCGTGCTCTCCGCTCAGCGTGCCGCCCAGTTCGACGGCGGCGGCGAAGACCCGCGCGGCCGCCTCCCACACCCGCTCGGGCACCTCGCCGCCCGGCGTGCGCTCGTGGTCCGCGACGGCCAGGTGCGGGTGCAGATTGCCGTCCCCCGCATGGGCCACGGCCGGGATCGGGATGCCGAGATCCGCCTCGATGCGCGCGATCGCGGCGTACATCTCGCCGAGCCGCGACCGGGGCACGCAGACGTCTTCGATGAGCACGTCGCTGCCGGTCGGCAGCGCGGGGTTCATGGCCCGGCGCACCTCGAGCAGCGCCTCGCCCTCGTCCTCCCCCTCGAGCAGCAGCGACCGGCCGCCGAGTCCGGCGACCAGCCGCTCGACGCGATCCGCCGCGACCCGGGCTCCCTCCGCGTCCCACTGCGTGATGACGACGGCCGGCCCGAGCGGGGCCCCCTTGAGGGCGGCGAAGGGCCCCGGCAGCCGATCCGCCTCGAGATACTCGGTGATGGCGACCACGCAGCGCGGATCGAGCAGTTCCAGCAGCGAGGGCTGCTGCCCCTCGCGCTGGATCTCGGCGCACAGCCGCAGCGCCTCGCCCAAGGACGGCAGGATCGCGCCGAGCGTGACGGGCGGAACGCTCGGCCGCGGCACGAGCCGGAGGGTCGCCTCGGTGATCACGGCCAGGGTGCCCTCGCTGCCCGTGAGGAGCGCAGTGAGGTCGTAGCCCGTGACCCCCTTGATGGTGCGCCGCCCCGTGCGCAGCACGCGGCCGTCGGGCAGCACCGCGACGAGACCGAGCACGGCCTCCCGGGTGACCCCGTACTTCGCGCAGAGCAGCCCGCCCGCGTTCGTCGCGATGTTGCCGCCGATGGTCGAGATGGCGCGGCTCGCCGGATCGGGGGCGTAGCGCAGTCCGAGTCGCCTCGCCTCGGCGTCGAGCTCGGAGTTGATGACGCCCGCCTGCACCCGCGCGAGCTGATCGACGGGGTCGATCTCGAGGATCCGATCCATGCGCGCGAGCGAGAGCACGAGCTCCCCCTCCCCGGCCGCGGCACCCCCGGCCAGCCCGCTGCCCGCACCGCGCGGCACGACCGGCACGCCGTGACGCGACGCGAGGCGCAGTATCTCCGAGACCTCCTCGGTGCTCTCGGCCTCGGCGACGCCCACCGCCGTGCCGCGGGCGATGAGCCCGCTGCGGTCGGTGCGCATCTCAGCGAGCGATCCGGCGTCGACCACCCACCGCCGGCCGAGCAGGGCGCGGAGATCGTCGTGCAGGGCGGGGGCCTCGGCCGTCATGCTCAGGCTTCTCCCCGATCCACGGCGACCTGCTCGATGACATCGGTCGTGGGCTCGATCCCCGCGAGCCGCGCCGGCTGCAGCATCTCGTCGAGCTGGGCCTGGTCCAGCAGCCCCCGGGAGACGACGAGCTCGCTCACCTTCGCGTTCGTCGCGAGCGCCTCCTTCGCGAGCTTCGCCGCCTCCGCGTAGCCGATGACCGGCGCGAGCGCGGTGATCACCGTCACCGAGCGCGAGACCGTGTCGGCGAGATGCGCCTCGTTCGCGGTGATGCCGTCGACGCAGTTGATGCGCAGCGTCTGGCAGGCACGCTCCAGCCAGGTGATCGACTGGAACAGCGAATGCGCGATGATCGGCTCGAAGGCGTTCAGCTGCAGCTGCCCCGCCTCGACCGCCATCGACACGGTCACGTCGGAGCCCGCGACCGCGTACGCGACCTGCGAGACCGCCTCGGGGATCACGGGGTTCACCTTGCCCGGCATGATCGACGAGCCCGCCTGCCGCGCGGGCAAGTTGATCTCGCAGAGGCCCGCCTGCGGGCCCGAGGAGAGCAGCCTCAGGTCGTTCGAGATCTTCGAGAGCTTCAGCGCGCTGCGCTTGAGGGCGCCCGAGAAGGTGATGAACACCCCGGTGTCGCTCGTCGACTCGACGAGGTCGCGGGCCGTGACGAGCTCGAGCCCCGTGATCTCGCGCAGATGGCGGATCACCGCCTCGCGGTAGCCCTTGGGCGCGTTGATGCCGGTGCCGATGGCGGTGGCGCCCATGTTCACCTCGTGCAGCAGCTTGGCCGCCTCGGCGAGCCGCTCGATGTCCTCGCGCAGGGTCACCGAGAAGGCGGTGAACTCCTGGCCGAGCGTCATCGGCACGGCGTCCTGCAGCTGGGTGCGACCCACCTTGATGATGTTCGCGAACTCGCGGCCCTTCGCCGCGAAGGAGTCCGCCAGCAGCTCGAGCTCGTCGAGCAGGCTGCGCAGGGAGAAGGCCAGGGCGATCTTGATGGCCGTCGGGTAGGTGTCGTTCGTCGACTGGCTGTGGTTCGTGTGATCGTTGGGGTTGATGAACGCGTAGTCGCCCTTGGGCCGGCCGGCGAGCTCGAGCGCCCGGTTCGTGATCACCTCGTTCGCGTTCATGTTCGTCGAGGTGCCCGCGCCGCCCTGCACGACGCCCACGACGAACTGGTCGTGCAGCATGCCGGTCTTGATCTCCTCGCAGGCCCGGTCGATGAGGGTCGCGCGCTGCTCGTCGAGCGCGCCGATCTCGAGGTTCGCGCGGGCCGCGGCCTGCTTGACGCAGGCGAAGGCGCGCACGAAGTCGGGGTAGACCGAGATCGGGCGGCGGGCGATGGGGAAGTTCTCATGGGCGCGTGCCGTGTGCACCCCCCAATAGGCGTTCGCCGGGATCTCGACGCTCCCGAGGGAGTCGGTCTCGGTGCGGGTCTGAGAGGACATGAAATCGCTCACTGGTCATCGGCTCCAGGGTCGAGAGGGCGGCGGATCGCGCCGGTGCGGTACCGGCTCAAGCCTACCGGCGTTCCTCGCGCTCGGGGTCGGCGCCTGGAGCCTCGCCGGCCGGGATCGGGCCCGTGAGGCCCTCGCTCAGCGGGCCGCTCTGCGGGGCGGAGCTCGGCTCGGAGAGGATGACGGGGCCGCGCCGCAGCACCGAGATGGGCGCCGTGAGCGTCTCGCTCTGCGCCTCGCGCGCGGCATCGTCGTCGTCCGCGGGCGGGCGCCCGGCGTGGGTGACGCTGAGCCGCCGCCCCGGGCCGAGGTGCAGCCGCAGACGGCGCTCGACCACGAGCCAGCCGAGGCCGATGAAGAAGGAGGCGATGCCGGCGAGGGCGGCGACGCCCAGGCCCCAGCGCGGGCCGAGGGCGTCGGAGACGGCTCCGACCACCGGGGCGCCGATGAGGGTGCCGCCCATGAGGATCGCGAAGTACAGCGAGAGCACCCGGCCGCGCACCGCGGGGTCGGTGGTCGTCTGCACGAAGGCGTTCGCCGTCGAGAGCAGCGTCGCGGTGCTGAAGCCGAGCAGCACGAGCGCGGCCGCGAAGGCCCAGAAGGTCGGCATGAGCGCGCAGGCGAGCGCGGCGAGACCGAAACCGCCCGCTGCGAGGATGACGGCGCGCAGGCGCGCGGCCGGTCGGCGGGCGACGAGCAGCGCGCCGCTCAGGGATCCGATCGCGAGGATCGAGGAGAGCAGCCCGTACTCCCCCGCGCCCCGCCCGAACTCGACGGCCATGGTCGAGGAGAAGACCGGGAAGTTCATGCCGAAGGCGCCGATGAGGAACACGATCGCGAAGATCACGACGAGATCGTGACGGCCGATCACGTAGCGGAAACCCGCGGCCAGCAGGCTCGCCTGCGACTCCCGCCCGCCGGAACCGGTCGGGCGGCGCGGGATGCGGATCGCGGCGAGCGCCGCCAGCATCGCGATGAACGACACCGCGTTGATGACGAAGACCCAGCCCGAGCCGACGATCGCGATGAGCACCCCGGCGACCGCGGGGCCGACGAGGCGGGCGGAGTTGAACGAGGCCGAGTTCAGCGCGACCGCGTTCGAGAGGTTGTCGGTGCCCACCAGGTCCGAGACGAAGGCCTGCCGCGCGGGGGTGTCGAAGGCGTTCACCACGCCGAGCGCGAGGGCGAAGCCGTAGAGATGCCACAGCTGGGCGTGCCCCAGCACGAGCAGCAGCCCGAGCCCGAGGGCGAGCAGCATGAGCAGCGACTGGGTGACCATCAGCACGCGGCGGCGGTCGAAGCGGTCGGCGACGACGCCGCTGAAGGGCACGAGCACGAGCTGCGGCCCGAACTGCAGCGCCATGGTGATGCCGACGGCGATGGCGTCGGTGTCGCTGAGCTCGGTGAGCACCACCCAGTTCTGCGCGGTCGCCTGCATCCACGCCCCGATGTTCGACACGAGCGCTCCGACGAACCAGATACGGTAATTGCGGATCGAGAGCGACCGGAACATGGCGGACACGGACTGAGGCACCTCCTGGGCTCGCCCCCAAGCCTATCCCCGCGCCGCGAGCCGCGGGCCCCTATCCGCGCGCGAGCACCGCCGCGAGCGCTGATCGCAGCGCCCCCGTCGCGTCCTGCGGCCGGCCGGGCTCGCGCCAGGCGATGACCCGGTCGGGGCGGACGAGCAGCGCGCCCGCGTCGCCCATGCCGCGCAGCCGCTTCCAGTCGCCGTACACGTCGTCGTGCTCGCCCCGCGCCGCCACCTGCGCGACCCGGATCCCCATGCCGAACTCCTCTTCGACCGCCCGCACCGCCTCGCGCCAGTGCGCGTCGTCGATGCCCGTGACGAGCGTGAACCCGCCGCGCCCCACGATGTCGATGGTCGATGCCGGCGCGCTCCCCCGCTGGATGCGGGCGTGCGGGATGGGCGCGCCAGGGCGGGCCGACGGCGTCGAGTACAGCTCGGGATCGCGGCCGCTCCGCGGCCACTCGCTGCCGTCGTCGACGATCGCGTCCGAGCTGTAGCGCAGGTCGAACTCGACGCCGTGCGCGTTGAACTGGTAGTGCTGCAGCTGGATCGCGGCGTCGAGGGCCTCGCGGCGCGCGCTGCCCTTCTCGGTGGGCGAGAACAGCTCGTCGACGTTCTCCCAGCCCTCGGCGACCGACTGACCCGGGCGGAAGCCGAGCGCCTCGGCGATCGGCGCCATGTCGCCCACGCTCTTCATCGCCCGGTCGATGATCTTGCGGCCCATCGGCTGGCGCTCCTGCGTGTAGGTGTCGAGCAGTTTCGGCCCCGCGAGGCCCCGCAGCACGTGGGCGAGGCGCCAGGCGAGGCTGAAGGAGTCCTGCACCGAGGTGTTCGAGCCGAGGCCGTTGGCCGGCGGATGCCGGTGCGCGGCATCGCCGACGAGGAACGCGCGGCCCCGCTGGTAGCTCTCGGCCACCACGTGGTTGATCTGCCACTTCGACACCGACTTGATGTTCACGTCGACGCCGTCGTCTCCGATGGTGGATCGCACCCGCTCGACGAGCGCCTCCTCGCTGAGGTCGGGCTCGCCCTCGGCGGGGTCGTACATCGAGAGGTTGACCCACTCCGTGAAGGGGGTGACGCAGATCCAGGTGCCCGAGCCCACCCAGTAGTCGTTGCCCGGCTGGGTCATCCAGTAGAGCACGCCGGGCCGGTTCTCGCAGTACTTCGTGAGGTCGGCGTCGAGGAAGATGTTGAGGGCCGCGCCGAGGCCCGTCTCGCCCTGGTAGACGAAGCCGAGGCGCTCGCCCACGAGGCTGCGCGCGCCGTCGGCGCCGACGACGTACTTGGCCCGGATCACCGTCTCCGCGCCGGCGTCGTCGCGCACCAGGGCGCGCACGCCCGAATCGTCCTGCTCGATCTCGATGAGCTCGACGCCGAACCTGAGGTCGGCGTCCAGCCGCTCCGCGGCGGCGCGCAGCACGGGTTCGAGGCGGTGCTGCGGCGCGTTGCACATGCGGCTCGGGCTGACGCTCTCGTAGTCCGCCCGGCGCTCGATGCTGCTGCCCCACGACTGCACCCGGGCGATCTCGGTGCCCGCGAAGCTCGTGGCCCAGACGTTGTTCGACATGAGCTCGTTCGGCGTCGCGATGGCGATCACCTCGTCCTCGACGCCCAGGTCGCGATAGACCTCCATGGCGCGCTGGTTCGTGATGTGCGCCCGGGGCGTGCGCGCCGTCGAGTCGAACTTCGTGACGGTGATCGCGTCCACGCCGTAGCTCGCGAGGAGCGCTGACATGGTCAGCCCTGCGGGGCCGGCTCCGACGACGAGGACATCGGTGCTGATCTCTGATGCCGACAAATTCATACTCCCTCCATTGCGAGCGCTGCGAAGAGGAGTCGCGCGACGACCGCCCGCCCTGGCGCCGGACGCGCACCGGGTTCTTCCTTCGCTGCCGCCACCCCGCGGGTGGTGCTCATCAGTATGTCCGCGGGCTCCGCAGGACTGGACGCTCTGGCGGGAACGGGCAATGCCGCTGTCCCGAATCGTCAAGCGACGGCGTCGATCGACGCGCGATCAGAACTTGTCGCCCATGTCGAGCAGGCGGCGGATGCGGTCCGGGATCGGCGGGTGCGTCGCGAAGAGCCGGGCCGCGAGGCCGGGCTTCAGCGGATCGGCGATCCACAGATGCGCCATGCTCGACTGCTGCTTCTGCAGCGGCCTGCCGTACTCGTTCAGCTTGTGCAGCGCGCTCGCGAGGGCCTCGGGGTGCCGGGTGGTGAGCGCACCGGTCGCGTCAGCGAGGTACTCGCGCTGGCGCGACACCGCGAGCTGCACGAGCGAGGCCACGATGGGCGCGACGATCATCGCCACGAGCCCGAAGATCAGGACGACCGGGTTGCCGTTGCTGTTGCGCCCGAAGAAGGCCGCGCGCATGAGCACGTCGGCGACCATGCCGACCGCGACCACGAGCCCGTAGACGATCATCGAGACGCGGATGTCGTAGTTGCGCACGTGCCCGAGCTCGTGCGCCATGACGCCCTCGAGCTCGGCGTCGGTCATGACGTCGAGCAGGCCCGTGGTCGCCGCGACCATCGCGTGCTCGGGGTCGCGGCCCGTCGCGAAGGCGTTCGGCGCCGGATCGTTCACGATGTAGACCTGGGGCATGGGCGTGCCCGTCGTGATGCAGAGGTTCTCGACGATGCGGTAGAGCCTCGGGTTGTCGGCCTCGGT
>CALMSE010000156.1 GCA_937872275.1 uncultured Leucobacter sp.
GTCGGCCCAGAGCCGGCCAGCCGGCCGGCTCGCCCCGGCCCCGGCGGCCTCGGCCCGGGCGGCCTCTGTCCGGGCGATCAGCGCCATCTCCTCGCGCGCGCGTCTTCCGAATCGCATGACCGACTCCCCTGCTCGAAGAACTCCGTCCCACTCTACGGGCAGCCCGGCGGGAGATTCGGCGGTTGCGCCGAATCATCGGCCGTGCTATCGCGCACGGCCGATGCAGGGGGGCCGCCCGTTCTCAGGCGACCGCGCGGGCGGCGATGAAGGATCGCAGCTCGGCCGCGTCGGCGTCCATCTCGACGACGCGCTGCGGCAGCTCAAGGAGGCCCGCGAGATGCTCGGGCATGGCGGGCTCCGCCCCGATCGCCTCGTGCACGATCTCGGGGAACTTCGCGGGCTTCGCGGTCTCGAGCACGAGCATCGGCACCCCCGGTTCGACGTATTCCCGGGCGACCCTCACGCCGTCGGCGGTGTGCGGGTCGATCGTCACCCCGGTCGCCTCGTGCACGGCGCGGATCGTCGCGACGCGATCGGCGTGCGTGCTCGTGCCGCTGACGAGGCCGAAGCGGCCCTCGAAGCGCGGCAGCTCGGCCGAGAGGTCGAAGAAGCCCTGCGCGTCGAGTTCGCGCCAGAGCGCGGCGAGGCGGTCGGGATCGCGACCCACCAGGTCGTAGACGAAGCGCTCGAGGTTCGACGCCTTCGAGATGTCCATCGAGGGGCTCGAGGTGGCGTGGGTGTCGGCGGCGCTGCGCGGCCGGTAGACGCCCGTGCGGAAGAAGTCGTCGAGCACGTTGTTCTCGTTCGCGGCGAGCACGAGGCGGCGGATCGGCACGCCCATCCGTCGGGCGAAATGCCCCGACAGGATGTTGCCGAAGTTGCCCGAGGGCACGGAGACCGAGACCTCGAAGCCCTGGCGCTCGGCGGCCTCGACGCCGTCGGTGACGCGCAGCCACGCCCAGAAGTAGTAGACGATCTGCGCGGTGATGCGGCCCAGGTTGATCGAGTTCACGGTGCCGAGGTGATGGGCCCGCTTGAAGCCCAGATCGCCCGAGAGCTCCTTGACGAGGTTCTGGCAGTCGTCGAAGACGCCCGCGACCGCGATGTTGTGGATGTTCTCGTCGGTGAGCGAGTACATCTGCGCGCGCTGGAAGGCGCTCATGCGGCCCTGCGGCGAGAGCATGAAGACCGCGACTCGGTCCTTGCCGCGCAGGGCGTACTCGGCCGCCGAGCCGGTGTCGCCCGAGGTGGCGCCCAGGATGTTGAGCACGCGGCCGCTGCTGGCGAGCGCGTACTCGAGCGCCTGGCCGAGGAACTGCATCGCCATGTCCTTGAAGGCGAGCGTGGGGCCCTCGGAGAGGCCGACGAGGGTCACGCCCCCGTCGAGAGGGGTGAGCGGGACGACGCCGGGCGTCGGGAAGTTCCGAACGCTGTAGGCGTCGCGGCACATGCGCGCGAGCTCGTCGCGCGGGATGTCGGTGGCGAAGAGCCCGATGACCTCGGTGGCGAGCCCGGGGTAGTCGAGGCCGCGCCAGGCCTCGAGCCGCTCGGCCGAGACGCTCGGCAGGGTCTCCGGCACCGCCAGGCCCCCGTCGGGCGCCAGGCCCTCGAGCAGGGTCTCGCTGAACGGCGCCGGCTCCATGCCGCCGCGGGTCGAGATGTACTTCACCGATCGCTCCTTGCTCGAGGCCAACCCTTCCATTCTCGCAGGTCGGGGCGGCCCCTCCCGCCGCCACCGATCTCGGAGATGTCGCGGATCTCGGATCGATTCCCGGATTCCGGTCCGAGATCCGTGACATCTCCGAGAACTCCGACACGGCGCGCGACCCCACGGCGACCTCGCGGCGACCCCGGGACGACCCCGCGGCGACCCCGGGGACGGCCTTGCAGGGCACCCCGGCTCACCACGAGACCGGCAGCGCCTTGCCCTCCTCGTAACCGGCCGCCGACTGCAGGCCGACGTGCGCCCGCACGTGGAACTCCTGCAGCGTCGCGGCCCCCGCGTAGGTGAAGGAGGATCGCACGCCCGAGGTGATCATGTCCACCAGGTCCTCGACGCCGGGGCGCTGCGGGTCGAGGTAGATCTTCGAGTCGGAGATGCCCTCGGCGAAGAGCGCCTTGCGCGCCTGCTCGTAGGCGTCGAGGCCCGCGAAGCGCTCCTGCACGGCCTTCGTCGAGGCCATGCCCCACGAGACCTTGTAGTGGCGGCCCTGCTCGTCGACCTGCAATTCCCCGGGGGCCTCGATGGTGCCCGCGAACCACGAGCCGACCATCACCGAGGCCGCACCGGCGGCGAGCGCGAGCGCGACGTCGCGCGGGTAGCGGACCCCGCCGTCGGCCCAGACGTGCGCGCCGAGCTCGCGGGCCGCCTGCGCGGTCTCGAGCACGGCCGAGAACTGGGGGCGGCCGACCGCGGTCATCATACGGGTCGTGCACATGGCGCCCGGGCCCACGCCGACCTTCAGGATCGTCGCCCCGGCGCTCACGAGGTCGCGCACACCGTCGGCCGTGACCACGTTGCCGGCGATGATCGGCAGCCCGAGGTCGAGGGCCGACACGGTCTCGAGCGCGCGGATCATCCCCTCCTGGTGCCCGTGCGCCGTGTCGATGACGAGTGCGTCGACGCCGGCCTCGGCGAACGCCCGGGCCTTGCCCGCGACGTCGCCGTTGATGCCGACGGCGACCGCGACCGCGAGGCGGCCTCGCGCGTCGAGGGCCGGGCGGTAGAGGGCGTTGCGAAGGGCGCTTCGCCAGGTGACGGTGCCCACGAAGCGGTCGGCGTCGACGACGCCCATCGGCTCATCGCCCGGCTGCTGCGCCTCGATCGCGTGCACCGCATCGAATGCGGCGCGGCCCTCGCCGAGCTCTGCGAGCCCGATCGCCCGGGGCTCGGAGTGGATGAGGTCGCCGAGGCGCGCATCATCGGGCGCGCTCGCGAGGCGCGCGGCCGAGAGCATTCCGAGCACCTGCTCGCGCCGGAGGGCCGACTCGTCGCCGACGGGGGCGGATCCGCCGCGCTCCGCCACCACGACGCCGTAGCCGGGCACGGGTGGCAGCTGGCGCAGCGCGTCGGCGGCCGTCGCCTCGGGCGGCAGCACGAACGGCGTGTCACAAGCGACGGGCTGCAGCTTGACCCAGCGCACGGCATGGAGCGTGTGCTGCAGCGACAGGTCCTGCGGCAGCACGCCGAGCCCGCCCCGGCGCGCGAGCGTGGCGGCGAGGCGGGGGCCCGTGACCGCGTTCATGTTGGCGGCGACGAGCGGAATCGTCGCCGGAGTGCCGTCGCGCGGTGCGAGGTCGACCTCGAGCCGGCTCGACACCCCCGAGCGCCGAGGGACGAGGAAGACATCGGAGTAGGTGAGGTCGACCGTGGGCTGGGCGCCGATGAACTGCATGGCTCAACGCTACCGGGGCCGGGCTCGGAACTCCCTGCCGGTCCGGTCCTCCGGCCCGCGCTCAGAACTCCGCGATGACGAGCTTCTTCATCCCCATCAGCTTCTGGTAGGCGCCGGGCCGCCCCATGAGCTCGCCGATGTTCTGGGGCACGATCTGCCAGCTCACGCCGAAGCGATCGGCGCACCATCCGCAGGCCTCGGCCTCGGGCCGGGCGGAGAGCGCCGCCCAGAGCCGGTCGATCTCGGCCTGATCGGCGCAGCTCACCTCGAGCGAGACGCCGCAGTCGAAGGCGACCTCCTGCTCCACTCCCGAGTCCATCGCGGCGAACCACTGCTCGCCGATGCGGAACTCCCCGTACATCAGCGCCTCGGGCGAGGCCGGCCCGGTCTGCACGCCGTAGGGGTAGCGGTTGCCGGGGGCGGCGTCGGCGAACACCGACGCGTAGAAGTCGATGGCCTCGCCGGCCCGATTCTGCACGGGGCCGGCGAACATCAGCGACGGCACGATGAAGGGGCGCGGATCGCCGGCCGGATCGGTCAGCATGAGCTGCCAGCTCACCCCGTAGCGGTCCTGCACCCAGCCGTAGCGCGCGCTGAACGGGTACTCGCCGAGCGGCATGAACTCGACCCCTCCCTCGCCGAGCGCTCCCCAGAGCCGGTCGAGGCTCGCCCGCGCCAGCTCCTCCGAGCCGTCGAAGAGCAGCGGATCGAAGTTCAGCATGAACGAGATCGACGGGTTCGGGCGGAACTCGTCGCCGGCGTTGATGAGGGTGAACCGGGTGCCCGAGACGGTGAGGGCGACCGTCACCGGCAGCCCCGCGAACTCCCGCTGGAAGTCGGGCAGCCCCTCCTCCGGGTAGCGCCCCTCGACCTCGTACGCGGCGTTCTCGAAGGTCGAGGCGTAGAAGGCTCCGACCTCCTCGGCGTTGCGATTGCACCAGATGTTCGGCACGATCCGCTGCTTCGTCTGCGTCATGGCGACCTCCCCTGAGTTGTTCCCAGGGTACGCCCGTCAGCGCCGGTTCCGGCTTCGAGTTCTCTCGCTCTTCCCGCGGTTCTCGGGGCAGGCGTCGCATGGTGAATCGCAGCGCTGCACCGGCCGCATGCCGACGGCGCGGACCTGGCGCGCGCGGGGCCGATCTCGCGACCCGGCTCCGGGGAGCGGATCACGCCGAGCGGGTCACGAGGAGCGCTCGGCGATCCACTCCTCGAAGCGGGGGCCGAGCAGTCGGGCCCCCTCGCCGGGCAGGATCGAGCCGTCACGGATCGCCCGGCCGAAGCCGCCCGGGAGCGGCAGTTCGAAGACCCGGCCCCGCTCGCCCCGGCCCGCCCGCACGGCGCGCGCGAGCTCGGCCATGCGCAACTCCTCCGGCCCGGCGACATCGGGAGCGTCGCCGAGCGGAGCTCCCTCGGCGATCTCCACGAGCCGCCGCGCGACGGCCTCCGCCGCGAGCGGCTGCGAGCGCATCGCGGGCACGACGGCGAAGGGTCCCACGCGGACGGCGACCTGATCCGCGAACTCGAAGAACTGCGTCGCGCGCAGGATCGTCCAGGGCACCCCGCCCGCCGAGACGATCCGCTCCTGCAGGGCCTTGCCCGCGTAGTAGCCGTGCGGGGCGCGCGCGGCGCCCACGATCGACAGCGCGACGTGGTGCGCCACCCCAGCGGCGGCCTCCGCCCGCAGCAGCCTCTCCGTGACCGCGCGGAAGAAGGCGCGCGACTTCTCGGCGGAGGTCGCCTGGACGCCGCTCGCGTCGATGACGACGTCGACCCCGGCGAGGTCGAGGTCTCCGGAACCCGCGAGGTCGACCCCGTGCGAGCGGGAGAGCACCAGGGGCTCGTGCCCGGCGGCCCGGGCGAGCGCGACGACGTGCGCCCCCACGGTTCCCGTTCCACCGGCGACCGCGATCCGCATCGGCCAGACCTCCGAAGCCCCGCGCGGCCCCGCGCCGCGACGCTCCCAGAATACCCCGCCGACTCCCCGGGCGTGCGGGGTCGCCGG
>CALMSE010000157.1 GCA_937872275.1 uncultured Leucobacter sp.
CGAGAACGCCCGCCTCATCGCGCAGTACGGCCACTTCGTGCTCGGCAAGCTCGGCGGCATGGGCGTGCCCTCCTTCGCATTCGTGAACGGCCTGGCGCTCGGCGGCGCGATGGAGATCGCGCTGAATTGCGACTACCGCACCCTGGACTCCTCGGCCGCGGCGCTCGCCTTCCCCGAGGTCTTCCTCGGCCTCATCCCGGGCTGGGGCGGCGCGACGCTCGTGCCCAACCTCGTGGGCATCGAGCGGGCGCTCGAGATCATCGTGTCGAACCCGCTGAAGAACAACCGGGTGCTGAAGCCCCAGCAGGCGCTCGATGCCGGCCTCTTCGACGTCATGTTCGGCCCGGCCCGCTTCCTCGAGGAGTCGGTGCGCTGGGCGGACGGCGTGCTGAGCGGCGCCGTCGCGGTCGAGCGCCCCCACGTGCCGGGCCGGCTCGAGCGGCTCACCAAGTGGCCCGCGGCCATCAAGATCGCGCGCGACACCCTGCGCAGCCGCATCGGCACCGCGGCGAAGTCCCCCTACGTCGCGCTCGACCTGCTGAACGCGGCGAAGGACGGCGACCTGGGGCGCGGCTTCGAGCGCGAGGACGACGCCCTCACCGAGCTCATCTCGGGCGACCAGTTCCACGCCTCGATCTACGCCTTCGACCTGGTGCAGAAGCGGGCGAAGCGCCCGGCCGGAGCCCCGCCGAAGGAGCTCGCGAGGAAGATCCAGAAGGTCGGCGTCATCGGCGCCGGCCTCATGGCCGGCCAGTTCGCGCTGCTCTTCGCGCGCAAGCTGCGCGTGCCCGTGCTCATCACCGACCTCGACCAGGCACGCGTCGACAAGGGCGTCGCCTACATCCACGGCGAGGTCGACGCGATGCTCGAGAAGGGACGCCTCTCCCAGGACGACGCGAACCAGATCAAGGCGCTCGTCACCGGCACCACCGACAAGTCGCTCTACGCCGACTGCGACTGGGTGATCGAGGCCGTGTTCGAGGAGCTCTCGGTGAAGCAGCAGGTGTTCGCCGAGATCGAGCCGATCATCTCGCCCGAGGCCGTGATCGCCACCAACACCTCGTCGCTCTCGGTCGCCGAGATCGGGGCGAAGCTCGCCCACCCCGAGCGTCTCGTGGGCTTCCACTTCTTCAACCCCGTCGCGGTCATGCCGCTCATCGAGGTCGTCAAGGTGCCGACCACCGACGATGCCACCCTCGCCACGGCGATGGAGGTCGCGAAGAAGCTCGGCAAGACGGCCGTCATCACGGCGGATCGCCCGGGCTTCGTCGTGAACCGCCTGCTGGCGAAGGTGATGGGCGAGGCGGCCCGCGCACTCGACGAGGGCACGGCGATGTCGGTCGTCGAGCGCTCGCTCGATCCGATCGGTCTGCCGATGGGCCCCTTCGAGCTCATCGACCTGGTCGGCTGGAAGGTCGCCGCGCACGTGCAGGACACGATGGTCGCGGCGTTCCCCGATCGCTTCTACGCCTCGCCGAACCTCCACGCGGCCGCCGAGCTCGAGCATCCGCTCGCGAAGAACAAGGCCGGCAAGGTCGAGGATCTCTCCCGCGAGGCCAAGAAGGCGCTGAGCTTCGGCAAGTCGCCGGTCGGCGGCGAGGAGATCCTGCGACGCGTGGAGGACGAGCTCGCGGGCGAGATCAGGATCATGCTCGATGAGGGCGTGGTCGCCGCCGCGGAGGACATCGACCTCTGCCTCATCCTCGGCGCGGGCTGGCCGTTCCAGGCCGGCGGCGCGACGCCCTACCTCGACCGGGTGGGCGCGAGCGAGCGCGTCTTCGGGGAGAAGTTCCACAACCCGCCCGTGGCCGGCGAGCACTCCTAGTCGTGCTCGCGCCGAGATCTGCATTCAGGCCGATGGTTTCACCTGATCCCCTCGGCCTGAATGCAGATCTCGGCCGGAACGCCGTTCAGCCCCCGAGAGGCAGGGTCGCGCGGAGGCGGAATCCGCCCTCGGCGGTTGGAGCGGCTTCGACCCTGCCGCCGAGCGCCGTCACCCGATCCCTGATCCCCGCGAGGCCGAGACCGGCCCCGGGAGCGGGAGCGGCCTCGGCGCGATCGGCCGGCGCCTCGTCGACGATCAGGCCATGGTGCGGGAGGGGTTCGGCGCGCTGCTGACGGAGGCGAGGTCGTCGGACTCGTCCGGCGACGAGCATCCCCGTGTCATCATGCTGACCACCTTCGACGCGGACGAGTACGTGTTCTCGGCGCTCAGGGCGGGCGCGAGCGGCTTCCTCCTGAAGGACGCGACCGCGGAGGATCCGGTCGCAGCGGTGCGCGTGGTCGCCGACGGCGAGGCCCTGCTCTCGCCTTCGGTCACGCGCAGGCTCAAAGTTCGGGCTGCGGGACCCGCCGCAGATGGTCGTGGCGGCCTACGAGTCCGGGCTCATCAGCGCCGGCCGGTAGCGTCGGGCCCGGGTCTCTCCCAGACGCGGGCGAAGTCGTTCTCGACCAGGGGCCACACCAGCCGGACCCCGTCGTCGACCGAGCCGATCCGATCCGCCAGGGGCGGGAAGACGACGAACTCGTGCGGGATGACCCTGCCGGCCCGATCCTTCCGCAGCAGGGGGTCGGGGAAGCGCAGCGCCACTCTCTCGTCCACACGGAGGCAGACCTCCGGCGCATCACCGGCCCGCGAGAAGGCCCGATCGTACTCGGGGAGCGGATCGGCATTCCCTCCGTCGCGGAGGAAGCGGAAGCCCCAATCGCGACCGCGGGTGGCCCAGATGAGGCTCACCCCAGGCTCCTGAGCAGGATCCGCTCCTCTTCCCCGCGGTCCAGGTCCATCCGGAAGCGGGTGAGCGTGGCCGCCAGGTAGTCGTGCTTGGCCAGCGCCGCGGCGTTGATCTCCTTGAGCTTGTCGCCGGCCAGCCTGGCGGCATCGTCCAACATCTCCTTCGAGAGGAGGAGGCCGGCGAGGCTCTGCACCAGCCCGAGCGGACCCGGCAGCTTGGCCCTGCCCCCGAGCAGCCCGGCCGCCAGCGTCCCCGCTCCGCTCAGCAGGTTCTCGGCGACCTTCCCGGGAGTCTGCTTCAGCTGGGCCCACCTGACGTGCCGTTCGAACGGCAGCATCGCGGCCAGGGGCAGGATCAGCTCCAGGCCCACGCGCTCGGTCACCTCGATCCGGTCCGCCTCGAACTTCGCCGAGGAGAGCAGCATGAAGTCCTCGCCCACCGACAGCGCGTCGCCGGCCTCCACGAGCCCCGCGAGCACCCCTCGCAGCTCGTCGATCTCGTCGCAGGCCTTCTCGATCAGCAGATCCCTGAACCTGAACACGTCCGTCTCGGGCAGCAGATCGGACTTCGACAGCGCCATGATCCAGATGCGCGGGAACTCGACGAGCGGTTCGCCGCCCTCCAGCAGATCGTCCTTCAGCGAGAGCAGGCCGTTGCGGAAGTTGCCGAGCAACGACTTCAGATAGCGCTCCTCCTCGCCCGCGTTGTCGAGCAGGCGCTGACCGTCGACCAGCAGTAGCGCGACGTCCGAGCCCAGCAGGGATCGGAAGGTGTCGACCCTGCGCTGCGCCTCTTCGGGGCCGCTCACGTCCTGCTCGAACCACTCCCCGGGGTAGTCGTGCCAGACGAGGCGCAGGGCGTCGAAGGGTCGGCGCTTCATCGTCTTCGCATCGCCCGCATCCTTCAGCTTGACCGAGAAGGAGTACGAGGTGGCGGAGAGGCGCGTGGCGTCGGGCAGCCGCGCCGAGTCCCTCATGCCGAGGTAGTTGCGGTGCAGCCTGGCGCCCTGGCCGATGTCGTCCGCCACGACGCGGAACAGGCTCTTCTGCAGGTACTGCGCCTCCTGCGTCGCACCGTAGAACGAGGAGACGAGCACCGTCTTGCCGCTGCCGCTCTCGCCGAACACGGCGATGTGCTGCTCCAGCGCCCGGCTCAGTTGCATACGGGAAGTCTATGCCACGGCTCCCCGCCGCTCCCGGGTCAGCGCTCGGGTCGGGCGATGGGGATCCGCTCGCCGCGCACCTGCTTCGCCACGTCGGCGGCGATTCGCTCGGGGATCAGGCCGGCCTCGCCGAGCAGCTCGGCGCGGCTCGCATGCGGCGAGAACTCGTCGGGGGTGCCGAGCTCGCTCACCGCCGTATCCACCCCCGCGTCGCGCAGCGCCTGCCTGATCCTGGTGCCCACGCCGCCGACGCGGATGCCGTCCTCGATGCTGATCAGCAGCCGATGCGCGCGCGCGAGCTCGACCACGGAGGCCGCGACCGGCACCACCCATCGGGGGTCGACGACCGTGGAGGTGATGCCCTGCCGCGCGAGGATCTCGGCGGCCTCGAGTGCGACCCGGCTCATCGGGCCGACGACCACGAAGAGCACGTCGGCCGGGGCGTCCGCGGAGCCCTCGAGAATGTCCACCCCGTCGTCGGTGCGGCTGAGCGCGGGCAGGGGATCCCCCGTCGCCCCCTTGGGATAGCGCAGCACGGTGGGCCCGTCGTCGACGGTGACGGCCTCGCCGAGCAGTTCCCGCAGGGTGGCCTCGTCGCGGGGCGCCGCGATGCGGATGCCGGGGACCACCTGCAGCACCGCCAGGTCCCAGACGCCGTTGTGGCTCGCCCCGTCGGGCCCGGTGATGCCGGCGCGGTCGAGCACGAGGGTGACGCCGGCGCGATGCAGCGCGACGTCCATGAGCAGCTGGTCGAATGCGCGGTTCACGAAGGTCGAGTAGAGCGCGACCACGGGATGCAGCCCGCCGTAGGCGAGGCCCGCGGCGCTCGTCACCGCGTGCTGCTCGGCGATGCCGACGTCGTAGACGCGATCCGGGAACTCGGCGGCGAAGGCGTCGAGACCCGTCGGGGCGAGCATGGCCGCGGTCACCGCGACGAGGCGCTCGTCCTCCCGTGCCAGCTCGAGTACGCGCGCGCCGAAGACCCCGGTGAAGCTGGCCGCGCCGCCGTCGCCGATCGACTCCCCCGTGTCGGGGTCGATCCGACCGATCGCGTGGAACTGGTCGGCCTCGTCGTTCTCGGCCGGTGCGTAGCCGCGACCCTTCTCGGTGATGACGTGCACGAGGGTCGGCCGGCCGTAGCTCTTCGCCTGCCGCAGGGCGAGCTCGAGCGCCTCCAGATCGTGCCCGTCGACGGGACCGACGTACTTGATGTCGAGGTTGCTGTAGAGATCCTGGTTGCCGCTCGCGCGGCTCACGAGCCCGCGCATGGCGCCGCGCGCCGCGCGGTAGACGGTGCGCCCGGGCGTGCCCAGGCGGCCGAAGAACCGCTCGCTGCCCTCCTGCAGATCCCGGTAGCCGCCGGTCACGCGCACGCTGTTGAGGAAGCGGGCCATGCCGCCGATGGTCGGCGCGTAGGAGCGGCCGTTGTCGTTGACCACGATCACGAGGTTGCGGTCGTTGTCGTCGGTGATGTTGTTGAGCGCCTCCCACGTCATGCCGCCGGTGAGCG